>JANMMQ010000188.1:0-11336 GCA_031373465.1 Ilumatobacteraceae bacterium
CCGACGAGCAGGTCATGGGCAGCGCGACCGACATGCCGCCCTACCGGCCTGCCAAGGGTGATCGCAGCGTGCGGGCATCACTTCGACTCACTCGCTATTTGCTGAAGATGATGCGCTCACCCGACCTGCAACCTCTGGCCCTGGCTCGGGTCGACGCGCGGGCGTGGTTGGCGACGTTGCCCGACCTGAACGCTGCCTCCGACGAACAACTGCTCGAGTGGTTGGAGACGTACCCGCCGCGTGTCGGCGCCAGCATGAAGCGCCTGTTGTTCTTCAGTGGGCTGGCCGCCGCGCCGCGAGGTCTGCTCGATCGCGCCCTTGATCGCCCGCGTATGCCGGCCGGTATCGCCAACCGCATCGTGGGCGGCACCGGCGACGTCGATTCGGCCCAGCTTGCTCAACGGGTGTGGGCACTCAGCCGCCTCGTGGCCGGTGACGAGACGGCGTCGGCTGCCTTCGATGAAGGACTCGACAACATCGCGGTCCGCACGCACGACACTCCGTTGAAGCCCGCCGTCGATGCCTTCCTCGCCGACCACGGCCACCGAGGCAACGACGAGTACGAACTGGCGACGCCCGCGTGGGGCATGGATCCGACCCCGGTCTATGCGCTCATCGATCGGCTGCGCCGTGCGCCCGCCGATCGCGACCCCGTGGCCATCGCCCGCCGTCTCGCCGCCGACGCTGACGACGCCCTCACCCAAGCCGTCGAACTCTTGCCGCGCTACTGGCGCTGGATGGCACAGCGTTGCGCTCGCGTCTCTCGACAGGGATCGATCGGGCGCGAGCGGGCGAAGGATGTACTTGTCCTCGAAAACCTGGGGGCCCGGTTGGTGTTGCACGAGCTTGCACGACGCGCAGCGCGACGCGGCGGACCAACCGACATTCGCACCGCGTTTTGTGTCACTGCGAGCGAACTGCCGGCGTTCGTCGCCGACCCCGGCGAGTTCGCCGACACGATCGCTGAACGCGCCGAGCGTCATCGCTACCTCGACGAGCGCATTCCTCCGGAGTGGTTCGAGGGCCGCATCCCGGACCCAAGGACCTGGCCGCGACGCGGCGAAGCTGAGCTGGCGGCCCCACCGGCAGGCTCCACTCTTTCGGGCATCGCTGTCAGCGGCGGGCGCGCATTCGGCCCTGCCCGCGTCATCCACGACCCAAACGATCCACGTGGCCTCGAGCCGGGCGAGGTCCTGGTTTGTGCGATCACCGACCCCTCTTGGACGCCGCTCTTCCTCACCGCCGCCGCTGTCGTGTGCGACACAGGAGCCGTGCAGAGTCACGCCGCGATCGTGGCTCGTGAGCTTGGCATCCCCGCCGTACTCAGCGTGCCCGCCATCACGGCCGTCACCGACGGGACGATTCTCTACGTAGACGGTGATGCAGGCACGGTCCGAGTCGGCTGACGCGAGAAGTGCGCGCGTGACGCGATCCTCGGTCGTCGTCCTCAAGCCGCTGAAAGGCGTGTAGGAGGTCGAAGTTCGACGCATTCATGACCGTGATTTGCGCGTCGGCGCCCACGATGTTGACCATGGCCATGAGCCTGACGGTGTCGAGCAGAACCGAGTCGTTGGCTTCGAGTCCGCCATACTCGCGCTTGCCAGGCCGGGGCACACCGAACGGGCAGCGGCGATCCTCGGTCATCTGGAGGCGCATTCGCACGTGTTCGGATACGAGCGCATTCTCGAGTTCCGCGAGCGAGCCCGCGAGCTCGTCGACGCGGACGGCGGTCACCCTGAGGCCCGAGGCCGCGGTCCGCGGATGACAAGCGGATGATCTCGTCGCAAACGCCCTGGCCTACATCGCCGGCTGAGCCACGAACGTCGAGATCGCCGCGGCGAGCTCGACGGGCATGTCTCCTTGAATGCTGTGACCGGCTTTTTCGAAGTGGACGACTTGCGCCTTGGGCATGCGCCGGAGTAGCTCCGCTTCATCGTCGTCGCGTAGAACAGAATCCGGTCGCATCCCCCGGGCGAGCATCAACGGAACATCGATGTGCCCGAGGGTGTCCAGTAGATCCTCGAACATGGGTAGGTCGGGCGGGGTTGGCGGGACTGTCTCGTCGCTTTGCGAATCGATCCGCCAACGAGAGTGACGCCAGGCCCAGCTGCCGTCATCAAGCTGCAATGCGTTGTGCAGGATGCCGCGCCGCAATGACGAGACGGTGCGCGTCGGGTTGAACTGGATCGTGCGAGCCAGCAGCTCCTCGAAGTCGGCAAAGGTTGCCGGCCCATTGACGAAATCGCTGATGTGGCGAGCGTGTTCCGGATCGAGCCCGGGCAGCACGTCGACGAGCACGATCGTACGTACGAGATCGGGCGCGATCTGGGTGAGCGCGATCGTGATGAGACCGCCGTACGACATGCCGATCACGCCGCGGGCATTCGGCGCGAGGATCCGGATGACCTTTGCCACATCTTCGGCGGCCGCGACCGGGCCGTGACCGCTGCGTTGGTGTTCGCTCGGTCCGTCGGAATGACCGTGACCGGGAAGGTCGATCGCGATCAGCGATCTCGGCCGCATCGCCATCGCGACCGTGTCCCAGGTGTGGGCGTTCTGCGACCCACCGTGCAGAAACACGAGCTCCGGTTCGCCGGTGCCCCACACCAGAGTGCTGAGCTTCCTGCTCGATCCAACATCGACGAGCTCTCGTCGAACCACAGGCGGTTCGGAGTAGGGCAGCCCGTACTCAGCGGCGTTCTCGTGGAACAGGCCGAACTCGTCGTACTCGACCCGTTCTGCGCTCACGTTGCACACCCTAGACACGACATGGTCCCCATGCCTTGGGTGCGCGGAGGATCTGGCAGCCTTGAACGATGGAACTCTTCGAGGGATGTATCGCTGTCGTCACGGGTGGTGGCTCGGGGATGGGGCGCGAGCTCGTCAGGCAGTTGAGTAGGGCGGGATGCGTGGTGGCGACGTGCGATGTCTCCGCTGAGAATCTTGCCGAGACGAAGACGATGTGCAATGAGGTTCGTGTCGGCGGGCGCGTCACGACGTTCGTGGCCGACGTCTCGGACGAGTCCGCGGTCAACGCGTTCGCGGCCTCGGTCGCGAGCGAACACGAGACCGACCACATCAACCTGCTGTTCAACAACGCGGGCATCGGTGGGGGAGGCAGCTTCGTGCTCGACGAGCGCAGCGATTGGGAGACGACGTTCAACATCTGCTGGGGAGGTGTGTACCTGTGCACGCGAGCGTTCATGCCGATGTTGCTTGCCAGCACCGAGGGGCACGTCGTCAACACGAGCAGCGTCAACGGGTTCTGGGCGTCACTAGGTCTCGGTATCCCCCACACCGCCTATAGCGCAGCCAAGTTTGCGGTGAAGGGTTTCACCGAGGCATTGATCACCGATTTTCGGCTGAACGCACCGCACCTGCACGCGTCCGTGGTGATGCCCGGTCACATTGGCACCTCGATCGTGATCAACTCGGGCAAGGTGCTCCGGCGCGAACCGAAGGAGCTCACCACCGAACAGATCGCCGACCTTCGGACGAGGTTGGAGCGTGGCGGGATCGACATCGGCGGGGCCAGCGACGAGGACATCCGCCTCGGCATGCAACTGCGCGGTGAGCTGTTCCGCGACAACGCACCGATGACAGCCGAGGAAGCGGCCCAAGTGATCATGGCGGGAGTGCGTGCCAACGAGTGGCGGATCCTCGTCGGCGACGACGCGCTGCAACTCGATCAGATGGTGCGCGAGATGCCGGGCGAGGCGTACGAGGATTCGTTCGTCGAACTGCTCAAGTCCCGTCAGATCTTCAGCTTCGGCCAGTGACCATCTAGCTCGATGCTGTACGGCGACCTTGTTACGGCGTCGCAACGGACGGCGGCCACTCCGAAGCGCTCCGAGAAGGTGGCCACCCTTGCGGAGTTGCTTCGGTCAACGCCTCCGGACGAGATCGTGCCTTCGGTCGGCCTCCTCATCGGTGAGCCCCGCCAGGGCCGTCTCGGCGTTGGCTGGGCCACCGTCTCGAACCTGAACGTCGAGCCGGCCAGCGTCTCGTCACTGACGATTCACGAGATCGACGACACGCTGACTCAGGTCGCGGCAATCGGCGGCAGCGGTTCGCAGGGTGAGCGCATGCGGCGGATGCGAGCGTTGTGGGCAGCGGCGACTGCGCCCGAGCAGGATCACCTCTACCACGTGCTGACCGGCGAACTGCGCCAGGGCGCGAACGAAGGCGTTGTGGCAGACGCCGTTGCCAAGGCAAGCGGTCAGCCGATCGCAGCCGTCCGAAGGGCGGCGATGCTCCTAGGCAGCCTCAGTGGCGCCGCACACCTCGCACTCACCGGCCAGTCGCTCGAGGTGGGCCTCACTCCTCTGACCGCTGTGCAACCGATGTTGGCTGGTACGTCCACCAGCGTTACCGACGCGCTGCGCGAGATCGGCCTCGCCAGCGTCGAGTGGAAGCTCGACGGAATTCGCGTGCAGGCGCACAAGCAGGGCGACGAGATTCGGCTCTTCAGCCGTGGGCTCAACGACATCACTGCGGGCCTGCCGGGGGTCGTCGACCTCGTCAGGCGTGTGCCGGCTCGTTCGGCAGTGCTGGACGGCGAAGCGCTCGGCATCGACGAGGAGGGTCAGCCGCGGATCTTTCAAGAGACGATGAGCGGGTTGGCGACGACCGGTGCGTACTTCTTCGACGTCTTGCACATCGACGATGCCTCGCTGATCGACGAACCCCTGCGCAGTCGCAGATCCGCGCTCGAGCAACTGCTACCGGCCGCAGCTCGTCTTCCGTCGATCGTCACCGCCGATGCGGATGAAGCGGAAGCATTTGCCGTCAACGCCGTCGCTACTGGCCACGAGGGCGTGGTGGTCAAGGCGATCGACTCGACGTACGAAGCAGGTCGGCGGGGGACCGGGTGGCGCAAGGTCAAGCCTGTGCACACGCTCGATCTCGTCGTGCTGGCAGCCGAGTGGGGCCACGGCCGGCGCGTCGGTTGGCTCAGCAACCTGCACCTCGGGGCGCGTGGAACCGATGGCTTCGTGATGGTCGGGAAGACCTTCAAGGGGATGACAGACGACCTCTTGCGCTGGCAGACCGAAGTGCTGCAGCAGCGGGCAATCGCCACGGAGGGCCACACTGTCCACGTGCGGCCTGAGCTCGTTGTCGAGATAGCGCTGGACGGCGTGCAGCGATCGACGCGATATCCCGGAGGAGTCGCCTTGCGGTTCGCACGCGTTCGTCGATACCGACCCGACAAGGCAGCCGACCAGGCAGACACGATCGAGAAGGTGCAAGCGATGCTCGGCGGCGTCCGCTGAGGGTATGGTCGCGGCGCCATGGCGACCTTGCGCTTCAACTTCGGGACCATGGGTTCGGGCAAGAGCACCATGGCGCTGCAGATCCATCACAACCTGGCCAGCCGTCAGCTGTACGGCTTGCTGTTGACGAAGCTCGATCGTGAAGGCGCCCAGGTGACCAGCCGTCTCGGCGTTGCCGCCGAGGCCATCGAGGTCGACACCGATCTCAACCTCTACAAGCTGGCAGTCGACCATTGGCCGATCCACTACATGGTCTGCGACGAGGTGCAGTTCTACTCCACGGAGCAATGCGATCAGTTGGGACGGGCTGTCGACGATCTCGGCGTCGACGTCTTCGCGTTCGGGCTCATCACCGACTTTCGAGGCGAGCTGTTCGACGGCACGAAGCGGATGCTCGAGATCGCCGACGAGCGTGTGCCGATGCAGGTCGAGGCGCGGTGCTGGTGTGGGGCGAGGGCCACGCACAACGCCCGTGTGGTCAACGGCGAAGTCGTGTACGAAGGCGACACCGTCATGGTCGGCGACACCGACGCTGCAGGGGACCAACCCCTGTTCGGCGACGTCGTGCGCTACGAGTTGCTGTGCCGACTTCACTATCGCCAGGGCGAGCTCGGCGTCTGACGCGACGAGTGATCAGCGATCAGGGTGCCAACCTTCCACGATCCCGTGATGCGAACCCTGGCCGGGTTCTTGGGCGGCTACTCGGGTTTGACCCGCGATGCGGAGCCCATCGGAGTGTTTGCAGCCAGCCCGGGGTGTACGGAAACACTCCGATGCGCGTTCGCCGCTGCGTCACTCGGCGTCGCCCAAGTAGGCGCCGCCGAACTGGCCCGCATCGTCGAACGTGAACCTTCGCCGCTACTCACAATTTAGCCCGGGGGAGGGGGCTTGCCGCAAACGACCCAAACGTGCTGTTAATAACTCGTTCGCTGAGCCGATCACAGCGAGAACCTCGGGAGCTAGGAGTTGCCAGAATGGGTGCGTTGTCCTCGGTAGATAGGTCAATCGTGAGTGTTGAACCGGTCGAGGAGTTGGCGGCGAGGGTGCGGGCGACCGGCGCTGGCGCGCGGTCGCTCTGCGCGAGGGGGCTGTCGCTGTCCGGTGCGGCGTTCGCCGGGGAGCGGCGATGACCGAGCATGGGGTGGTGATCGCAGGAGGAGGCCCGACCGGGCTGATGTTGGCGGGCGAGCTGGCGTTGGCGGGGGTCGATGTCGTCATCGCCGAACGACGCATCAGTCAGGACCTCGATGGATCGCGAGCCGGCGGGCTTCACTCTCGGACCATCGAGGTACTTGATCAGCGTGGCATCGCGGAACGATTCCTCTCGGCGGGGGAGGTGCACCCGGCTCTGGGGTTCTCTCAGGTCGCCTTGGACATCAGCGACTTCCCGACCCGCCACAACTACGTCCTTGCGCTGTGGCAGCGCCTCTTCGAGCCCATCCTGGCTGGCTGGGTCGGTGAGCTCGGGGTTCCGATCCTTCGTGGCTGCGAGGTGTTGGGCTTTGCTCAGGACGACACCGGCGTCGATGTCGAGCTGTCCGACGACACGTCGCTCCGAGCGGAGTATCTCGTCGGCTGCGACGGAGGACGCAGCCTGGTCCGCAAGGTAGCGGGCATCGACTTCGCCGGGTTGGATCCTTCGACCAGCTGGATGATCGCCGAGGTCGAGATGGACGAGGAGCCGGAATTCGGCTTCCGTCACGACAGCGTCGGCACCCATGCCATCGGTCGGAGGCAAGAGGGGGAGTCAATTGGGGTCGTACTCACGGAACGACATGTCGAGCACTCCGGCGAGCCCAGCATGGACGAACTCCGCGAGGCACTCGTCGGTGTGTACGGGACCGACTACGGGGTGCACAGCCCGACCTGGATCTCCCGGTTCACTGACATGTCGCGGCAGGCAGCCTCCTACCGCCACGGCCGTGTACTGCTGGCCGGCGACGCAGCGCACGTGCATCCCCCGCAGGGCGGACAGGGCCTCAACACGGGCGTGCAGGATGCCGTGAACCTGGGATGGAAGCTGGCCCAGGTGGTCAACAAGACGTCACCGGAGAGCTTGCTGGACACCTACCACACCGAACGGCATCCAGTCGGTGCCCGGGTGCTGCACAATACCATGGCGCAAGTCGCACTCGCCCGCGCCGGCGACCGTCACCAGGCCCTCCGCGACACCATGACCGCACTGCTGGGCATGGACGAGCCGCGCCGGCACATCGCAGCGATGCTCTCGGCTCTGGACATCCACTACGACCTCGGAGAGGGACACCCGCTCCTCGGGCGGCGCATGCCCGACCTCGACGTGCATACCGCGGAGGGTCCCACGCGCGTATTCACCCTGCTGCACGACGCTCGGCCCGTGCTCCTCAACCTCGGCGAACCCGACGGTTTCGACATTTCTCCTTGGGCGAATCGAGTCCGGTTGGTCGACGCCACGCATGCAGGCGTGTGGGAGCTCCCGGTCCTTGGCGAGGTCGCTGCTCCCTCGGCCGTGTTGATCCGACCCGACGGACATGTCGCCTGGGCGGGAGACCTCACCGACGCAGAGCTGCATCGAGCACTTGCGACCTGGTTCGGACCGGCCACTCCGGCTCGCTAGAACAAGACATCCGAACGCCACCGCCGCTCGGCGCCCGCAAGAACGACGTCCGCGGACGTGATCCTCGCGACCGGGGCCGCGTGTTAGACGTCCGCGGAGGTGAATTTCGCGAGACACCGATCTGCCGTGATGCGCTCGTTGTTCTGCATCGTCGCTCGCGCTTGCGTTGAGAGCGACGACCGGGCATTAGGCGCTACTCGTTGTCGTCCGAGTGTTTGCGGCGCATCGGAGTGTTTGCAGCCAGCCCGGGGTGTACGGAAACACTCCAACGCGCCTCAGGAAGCGCCAGATCGGCCGATCTGGTCGTGCCAGGAACTACGCGATCCGCACATATCGCGCGCTCCGAACAGCGGGCACAGAACGTATACCTCGAAGGCCTCGCCGGAGAGCGCAGAACGAACGCATCTGGCACCTCGCTCATACGAGAATTGAAGCGGTAACACCGGCGACCACCTTGGGCGGCACCTGGCCCGCTTCATGCTCGGGGTTTCGGGCTACGTGCACCGTGCGGGCCGCGGCCCGCCAAGCAAACGGTCTCCTCGCGACGGCACGTTGCAGTTTGCTAGTTGGCCGACTTGGGCTCGCCAGCAGATCCGAGTCCGTCATCCTCACGTTCCCGCATCGAGAGTGATCCGTGTAGCCGGACGATCACTCGGGATCGCGGGTTTCGCTTCACGGGAGCCGGTACATCGGGTTCGGTCTGTTTGCTCGCCGCGGATGCGCTGGTCGTCGTCGCAAACTTGGCGCGCCAGGCCTGGGCCTGCCATGAGCCGGTCACGGTCAGCACCTGGTGTATATGAGCTCGTCACAAGGTATGCCGAAAGTCGCGACCCCGAGAGGATGTGCTGGCCCGGCGACCGTTACGACCGGTGCCGTTGTCGTCGGCGCGGTCGAGGTCACGTCGTCGGATGCGATGGCGATCACTGCGAGCACGACAGCGCTGCCCGCAATCGCCAGATTGATCGTCGGCAACAGCGGCCGGCGACGGTGGATGAGTGTCGTATTCATGTGAACTCCGTCGGTTTCTTCGGTACTTGTGTACGGACTTGTCGGTGCCCAGGTCGGCGATGAACCCGATGGCGTCGACCTGCGGAGCTCATGGTCAAGTCCGACGGTCCAGAACCGATCGTGCGCTGGCGCGATCCGGCGCACAAGCGGGACGAAAGACGTTGAACGCGAGAATTCGGCCATTGACCTGTTTTGTGCTCTCCGCGATAATCGAGACATGACCCGTGAAGCTCGCCATCGTGTTGTCGTGCTTGTCGGGGATCAATCAAGCGCGTTCGACCTCTCCGTAGCGGCCCAAGTGTTTGCGCACGACCCACACATCGGTGTGCCGTGGTACCGGTTCACGGTGGCGACCGAGCATCCAGGTCCCGTCCGGTTGGACCTCGGACTCAACCTGGCAGTCGACCACGGCCTGTCGGCGTTTCGCGCGGCTGACACCATCATCGTCGCCGGTCTGGTGCCCGCTTCACCACCTGTTGTAGACGCCCTGCAAGCCGCTCATCGGCGTGGCGTACGCATCGTCTCGTTGTGCGTGGGTGCCTTCGCGCTCGCTGCAGCGGGTCTTCTTGACGGGCGGCGTGCGACCAGCCACTGGCACGTCACCGGCAAGCTTCGTTTGAACTATCCCGACATCGATGTCGTCAACGATGTCTTGTACGTCGACGACGGCGACGTCCTCACCTCGGCCGGGGTGGCCGCGGCCATCGATCTGGTCATCCATCTCGTCAGGCTCGATCACGGTGCAGAGGTAGCCAACCGGATTGCCCGCGACATGGTCGTCGCACCGCACCGACACGGAGGCCAAGCGCAGTTCGTCCAAACGCCTGCCGAAACTGTCGCACCCGCAGACAATCTCGGCGGCACACTGGACTGGGTCACCGAGCACCTCGACGAACACATAACACTCCAGACAATGGCGCGCCGGGCCAACCTCAGTGTGCGACAGTTCTCGCGGCGGTTCCAAGAAGCCACAGGAACCACTCCGCACCAGTGGCTGATTCGCCACCGGATACTGCGCGCGCAAGCACTTCTTGAGCACAGCGGCATGTCGATCGAGGAGGTGGCCGCGCACTGCGGCTTCCGAAGCGCGGCAGCGATGCGGCCGCACTTCACCCGCCGGGTGACAACCTCACCGACCTCATACAGGAGGAACTTCGCGGCACGCTGAGTCGCGCAACGTCTGCGGACGGAGCGACTCGCAAGCAACCGCAACCAGCACGGCTGAACCGGTACGACCACTGACCCTGGTCGCAAATCAGGGAGTCACGACAACCATCGGGTTCAGGGAGCGCTCAGCTCACGTGGTGCACCTCGGCCAGTCCGTACACAGGAGTCGGCATGCCCTCCATTCGGGCCTTGATCTGCAGGGAGAGGAACTGGCTGTAGTGCCGAGATTGATGCAGGTTGCCGCCGTGGAACCACAGCCCCTCCTGCCGAGTCGGCTTCCACATGTTGCGCTCTTCCCCCTCCCACGGGCCGGGGTCCTTGGTGGTGTTCGAGCCGAGGCCCCACACCTTGCCGACTTTGTCGGCGACCTCTTGGGAGATGAGCTGGGCGACCCAACCGTTCATCGAGGAATAGCCGGTCGCAAGGACGATCAGGTCGGTTTCGAGTTCGCTCCCGTCGGTGAGCACCACCGAACGTGGGCGGATCTCGGCGATGCTCACGCCGCTGCGTAGCTTGACGTCGCCGTTGGCGACTAATTCCGACGCACCGACGTCGATGTAATAGCCGGACCCGCGGCGAAGGTACTTCATGAACAGGCCCGAGCCGTCTTCGCCCCAGTCGAGCATGAAACCGGCCTTTTCCAGGCGCTGGTAGAAGTCGGCGTCGACCCGTGCCATCTCTTCGTACACCGGGATCTGGAACGTGTGCATGATCCGGTACGGGATGGAGGCGAAGATCAGGTCGGCAAGCTCGGTCGTGACGCCGTTGTCCAGCGCCCGTTCGGAGTAGAGGTCGCCGAGGGCGAGCTCCATCAGCGTTTCGGAGCGGGCGATGTGCGTCGAAGAGCGCTGGATCATCGTGACGTCGGCGCCGTTCTCCCATAGAGCGGCGCAGATGTCGTGGGCCGAGTTGTTCGACCCGAGCACGATGCAGTTGCGACCGGCGTAGGTTGCGCTGTCCTGGTGCGCGCTGGAGTGGTGGATCTCGCCCATGAACGTCTCGGCGCCGGGGATCTCGGGGACGTTGGGCATGCCTGACATGCCCGTCGCCATCACCAACTGCTTCGGCTTGAGCACCACCTGCTCGGCGGTGCCGTCGCCGCGGTGGCGCACCACGTCGACGGTCCATTCTCCCGCATCCTCGTCGTATTGGGCGTGGGTGGCCTCGCTGGCCCCCCAATAGTTGAGCTCCATTACCTTGGTGTAGGCCTCCAACCAGTCGGCGATCTTGTCCTTGGGCGAGAACACGGGCCAGTTCTCCGGGAACTTGACATACGGCAGGTGGTCGTACCA
>JANMMQ010000189.1:0-4582 GCA_031373465.1 Ilumatobacteraceae bacterium
GCCAGGTCCGTCGAACCCGCTTTCCAGCTCGGCGGCCAACGCGGCGAAGTCGACCATGCCTTGGCCAACAGGGCAGAACACGCCAAGCGAGATCGCGTCGAAGAAGGCGACGCCGTCGCTGAGCACCTTCTGGAGTGCGACAGGATTGATGTCCTTGAAGTGCATGTACGGCGTTCGGTCGCGGTGCCCGGCAAGGAACCGCACCGGGTCGACGCCGGCAAAGGTGAAGTGACCGGTGTCGATGCACAGCTGCAACCCGTCGCCGGCGGTGTCGGCCAGGATCCGCTCGATCTCGTCTTCGAATTCGACGTAGCTGCCGCAGTGCGGGTGCAGTACCGGAGTGAGGCCGTCTTTGATCGCGATCGCGGCGGCCTGCCGAATGCCGGTCAACAGGACCTGATAGTCGTCGCCCTGCAATCGTCGAGCGACCGCGGCTCTGCCTGCTGTGGCGCCGCGCTCGTCGCTGACCATGTCGATCACGACGAGGTACTTGCCGCCCAGTGCGGCGATGCGACTGCAGGTTCGCTCGGTGACTTCGGCGATCTCGTCGTGACGGTTGCGGTCATGCATCGGCTCGAAGATGTAGGACCCCGCCACGCCCAATCCGCGAGCGTCGAGCTCGCTGCGCACGCGGCCGTCGTCGGCGGGGAGGTATCCCATCGGCCCGAGCTCACACAACCGGTAACCGGCTTGGCTGATCTCGTCGAAGACCTCTTCCCACGGCGGCGCGCCCGGCTTGTCGGGCAGATCGACCCCCCACGACACCGGACCGTTCGCAACCTCGATGCCCATCTCAGCCCCTCTCCACTAGATCTGAACGCAGGTTACCCAGGCCCCTGCCACTGCGCCGAGCGGCGTTCAGACACCGACGCGCTGATGCTTGGACTCGGCCTCGTACACACCGCGCGCCACGAGAACTTCAGCGCGCTCGCTGACCTCGGGCACCCCGACCTCCCACCAGCAACCGCCGCCAGTCCACTGGTTGTGCGAGACATCGATGACGATCGCGTAGCTGCGGTCGGCCGCCTTCGCTCTGGCGAACGCGCCGGCGAGATCGTCGAGACGCTCGACTTGCTCGGCGATTGCACCGAGCGACTCGGCATGCTTGGCGAAGTCGACGCGCCGCAGGTCCGTGTGGCGCGCGGTGCTCAACAGGTTGTTGAACGAGACACCGCCTTGGTTGACCTGCAGGTTGTTGATCGACGCGAAGCCGCCGTTGTCGCAGATGATGAAGATGACCTTGTGACCCGTGAACACGGTCGAATAGATGTCGGTGTTCATCATCAGGTACGAGCCGTCGCCGACGAACACGATCACGTCGGTGTCGGGTCTGGCCATCTTGGCGCCGAGCCCACCGGCGATCTCGTAGCCCATCGTCGACATCCCGAACTCGGTGTCGAAACTGCCGACGCTCTTCGAACGCCATCCTGAGACCAGTTCGCCCGGCAGGCCACCCGCCGCGGACACGATGTAATCGTCGTCGTCGCACACGTCGTTGATGATCTGTATCACCTGGCCGTACGAGGGCACGCCTGATGACGGGCGCTGCTTGATCGTGTCGAGGTAGGCATGCCACTCGCCAATCTGCGCCTGCGCGAAACCGAGCCACTCCGTTGGGGCGGTGTACGACCCGATCGCATCCCCGAGCGCTGCGATGGCGACCAACGCGTCGCCGATGACAGGTGTGGCGTGTTGTTTGACCGCATCCCAACGCGCCGTGTTGATGGAGATGAATCGCAACGCTGGGTTCTTAAACAGAGCCCAGGAACCAGTCGTGAAATCCTGCAGTCGAGTGCCGATTGCCAACACCACATCGGCGTCCTCGGCAACTGCGTTGCCGGCTGCGGACCCGATCACACCGACGGCTCCTGCATAGTTGGGGTGGTCGTGCACGAACGCGGCCTTACCTGCGAGCGTCTCGACGACGGGGATGCGATGCCGTTCCGCAAAGGCGGTGAGCGCTTCGACCGCGCCCGAGTAGTGCACGCCGCCGCCGGAGATGACCAACGGCTTCCTTGCTGATTGCAGGATCGTTGCCGCGGCCTCGATGTCGCGAGCATCGGGGCCCGGACGTCGGATGTAGTGCACCCGTGGCTCGAAGAACGCCGCGGGGTAGTCGTACGCGTCGGCCTGCACGTCCTGGGGCAGTGCGAAGAACGCCGGCCCGCAGTCAGCGGGGTCGAGCATCACAGCGAGAGCCTGGGGGAGCGAGCGAACGATCTGTTCGGGCTTGGTGATGCGATCCCAGTAGCGAGTCACAGGTTTGAAGGTGTCGGCCGCAGTCACCGTCGGGTCGTTGAACTGCTCGATCTGCTGCAACACGGGATCGACGATGCGGTGCTGGAAGGTGTCGCCGCTGAACACCAGCAACGGCAGGCGGTTGGCGTGCGCGACGGCAGCGGCCGTGACCATGTTGGTGCAGCCCGGACCGATCGACGACGTCGCGATCATGATCTGGCGGCGTCGTTTGGCCTTCGCGAACGCGACGGCAGTCAGCGCCATTGCCTGTTCGTTGTGACCGTGCCACGTCGGCAGTTGATCCTGGACCTTTTCGAGGGCCTCGGCGAGACAGGTCACATTTCCGTGGCCGAAGATCGCCGAGACCCCGGCGAACAGAGGCTCCTCCACGCCGTCGATCACAGTGTGCTGATTGACGAGCCATCGCACGATGGCTTGGGCAGTCGTCAGGCGAATGGTTTCCATGAGGGACCTCCGAAGGCGTGGAACAGCGACAACAGCAAGGGCGAGCCGACCATAGCGGTAGGTTCGTGATATCACCGCCTCGACGCAAGTCCTGAAGACAGAGGTTGGCTGCGCGCTGACGTACCAGGTCGATCCTCACGTCGTGTTGGCCTTGCAAGTCGCCGTCGCGTCGACGGCCGGCTCGGTGGAGGTCGAGCAACTCGGCGTTCAACTCGACGGTCAGCCGGCTGCTGTCGAAGAGGTGCAACTCCAGCACGGCGGACGTGCCCACATCGTTTCGTGTGGTGGTGGTCTGCTCAGCGTCGACTATCACGCGATCGTGCAACGCAACCCCGCCGAGCAGAGCGTGCCGGCGCTCGCCGACCGGCTTGTCGCCGTCCGACCGAGCAGGTATTGCCCCTCCGATCTGCTCGAAGCCTTCGCCGATGCCGAATGGAGCATGCCTCCCGACCCTGCCGACCGGGGTCGAATGATCGGCAACTGGGTGTACGGACGGTTGAGCTACGAACCCGGCAGCAGCGGGCCGATGGACACCGCCGTCGACACCCTGCTGGCCGGCCGCGGTGTGTGCCGCGACTTCGCCCATCTCACCATCGCGCTGTGCCGCGCAGCGGGAGTGCCCGCACGCCTCGCTTCGGTGTATGCGCCCGGTCTGTTCCCCATGGATTTCCATGCGGTCGTCGAGGTCGCGACCGGCGATCACTGGGAGGTCGTCGATGCCACGAGACTTGCTCCACGCCAATCATTGC
The DNA here is from genome assembly GCA_031373465.1 of Ilumatobacteraceae bacterium. Taxonomy (GTDB): domain Bacteria; phylum Actinomycetota; class Acidimicrobiia; order Acidimicrobiales; family Ilumatobacteraceae; genus JAENVT01. Next base: position 3,453 of record JANMMQ010000189.1, read on the forward strand.
TTCGGATCGCCACCGGTCGAGATGCGGGTGACACGGCCTTCTCGACAACTCTCGACGGATCTGCGGAGTTGCTGACCGCCAGTGTGTTGGCATTCGTCCACGGCGATCTCCCGATTGACGATTCCGTCGCGCCGGTCACGCTTCCGTAGGCCATGACCTCCGTCTCCTCGACCCAGCCCACGACCACGACAGTCGCCATCGTTGGCGCCGGTCCGGCGGGTCTCGTTGTGGCGCACTTGCTCCAACGTGCTGGCATCGACTTCGTCCTGCTCGAACGTCACCCGCGGGCGGAGATGGAGAACCTTGCCAAGGCAGGAGCGATGGAGTACCGCACGGTCGAGTTGTTGAGGGGAGTGGGGCTGGCTCCGGACCCGTTGGACTTCCAGGCCATGAACTACTGCTGCGAGTTCCGCACACCCGAGGAGAGTGTCGTCTTCGACTACGGAACGCTGACCGGTGATCGACCTCACTACGTGTACCCGCAGCACGAGTTGGTTGCCCGGCTCTGCGACGCCTTGGTCGCGGTCGACGGTGACATCCGCTTCGGCTGCATGGTCACCGGATTGGATCGAGACGACGACGGGGTGACGCTTTCGGTCGTCGACGGCTCGGGCGGCCCGGCAACCCTGCGGTGCCAGGTGGTCGCCGGCTGCGATGGCGGCCGCGGAGTGATTGCGAGTGCGTTGCGCGATTGTCAGGTGGTCGAGCAGGTGTTGGCGGTGCGATGGCTCGCCGTGCTCGGCACGACACCGCCCCTCGAGCCGCACACCATCTATGCCGCGCACCCGCGCGGGTTCGCCGGGCAGATGCGCCGGCTGCCGTCGCTGACCCGGTTCTACCTCGAAGTCCCTGCGACCGACACGATCGGTGATTGGCCCGAGTCTCGCATCCGCGATGAACTGACCACGCGGCTGATGGTCCCCGGCCGGCTCGCCGACGTCGAGTTCATCGAGCCTTCGCTGGTCGACTTACGGATGAGGATGACAACTCCGATGCAGGACGGTGCCGTGTTCGTCGCCGGCGACGCCGCGCACGTCATCACACCCGCCGGCGGAAAGGGCATGAACCTGGCGATCCAGGACGCAGTCGAGTTGGCAGAGGGTCTCATCGAACGCTTCGGCCCGATCGCT
>JANMMQ010000213.1:0-10674 GCA_031373465.1 Ilumatobacteraceae bacterium
GCGCTGATCGTCTATGACGACCTGTCGAAGCAGGCCGAGGCCTACCGCCAGGTGTCGCTGTTGCTTCGTCGCCCACCGGGGCGCGAGGCCTATCCCGGTGACGTCTTCTACCTCCACAGTCGCTTGCTGGAGAGAGCCGCGAAGCTCAGCGACGAGCGGGGTGCCGGTTCTCTTACGGCGCTCCCGATCATCGAGACCAAAGCCGGCGACGTGTCGGCATACATCCCCACCAATGTGATCTCGATCACCGATGGTCAGGTGTATCTGCAGGACAACCTGTTCAAGTCGGGTGTTCGCCCGGCGGTTGACGTCGGCATCTCGGTTTCCCGAGTCGGTGGTGCCGCGCAGATCAAGGCGATGAAGAGCGTTGCGGGCACGTTGAAGCTCGACCTCGCCCAGTTCCGCGAGCTCGAGGCATTTGCCACGTTCGGCTCGGAGCTCGATGCCATCTCCAAGGCCCAGCTCGAGCGTGGCTATCGCCTGGTCGAGCTGTTGAAGCAGCCGCAGAACAGCCCGATGCCCGTCGAGGAGCAGGTCGTCGTGGTGTTCGCCGGCACGAAGGGCTACCTCGACAGTCTGCCCGTTGGCGAAGTTCGGCGGTTCGAGGCCGAACTGCTCGAGTACATGCGCACCACGCACGGCACGTTGTTGTCGGGCATGCGCAACGACCCGAAGGCCGACGTGCCCGCCGAGCTCGGCGACGTGATCGTCGAGTTCAAGGAGCGTTTCGTCGCGGCTCTCGCGGAGAGCATTCGTCTGGCCGACCCGACAGCAACCGACGCGGCGGCCCTCGGCGAAGCCAAGAGTGACAAAACGTTAGCGACGGAATGATGACTATGAATTTTACATTGGACTTTTGGTGCGGCGCCGAGGGAAGCGCCAGCGACGAGGCGCGCCTGAGCGAGGAGACCCGTAGGGCCGACGAGCGAGGGCACCAGTAGTGGCAGGAGGTCAGGAGCGCATTCTTCGGGGACGGATTCGCACCGTCCAGGCAACGAAAAAGATCACGCGCGCCATGGAGTTGATCGCGGCTTCGCGAATCGTCAAGGCGCAACAACGCGTTGCCGCTGCCGTGCCGTACAGCGACCAGATCACCGAGGTCGTCAAGGATCTGGCGGCAGCCGGCGGCTCGATCGAATCACCCCTTCTGGCGGGTCGCGAGACCGTCAGCAACGTCGCTTATGTCGTCATCACCGCCGACCGTGGCTTGTGCGGGGGCTACAACGCCGGCGTGCAACGCGCCGCGGAGGGTGAGATCAAAGAGGACGTGCAGCAAGGCCGCGACTATTCCGTGATCGCGATCGGCCGAAAGGCCGAGAGCTACTTCCGGTTCCGCGGCTACAAGATCAAGACGAAGTTCTCCGGCTTCAGCGACGCCCCCAGCTACGCCAACGCGAAGGAGATCGGCCAGCACGTCATCGATCTCTTCGTCAACGGCGAGGTCGATCGCGTCGAACTGGTCTACACCCGTTTCATCTCCGCCGGACGGCAAGAAGTCGTGCAGCGTCCATTGGTCCCACTCGAGCGCGACACGGTGGCCGGAGGCGACGGTCGCCCGGCAGGCACCGGTGGCGATGCCGCCGTTGCCAAAGCCGACTTCGAGTACGAGCCCGATACCACGACGATTCTCGACGCGTTGCTGCCGAAGTACATCGAGGCCCGCATCTACGCGGCTCTCCTCAACGCCGCGGCCAGCGAGCATGCGTTCCGCCAACGGGCGATGAAAAGCGCCACCGACAACGCCGAGGAACTGATCAAGAACCTCAGTCGCATCATGAACCGCGCTCGCCAGGACTCGATCACCACCGAGATCATGGAGATCGTCAGTGGTGCCGAGGCACTTGCCGGTGGCAACAAGGGACTTGTCATCGACTTCGAAAAACTCCACGACGGTTCACCGGACATTCCCGCGATACTCAGCGCGGTTCGACAATGAGAGAGCACCTGTCATGACCATGACCAACGACGCACCCAGAGCAACAGAGACAGATTTCGCCGATGGACGCGTGGTCGGCATTGCCGGCCCGGTCGTCGACGTCGAGTTTCCCCGAGGCGCCCTTCCAAAACTCAACACGGCGCTGGAGTTCACCGTGCAGGTCGACGGCAAGCCGGTGATCGTGCTCGCCGAGGTCGCCCAGCAGTTGGGCGACAGCCGAGTCCGTGCCATCTGCATGAAGCCGACCGACGGCCTCACGCGCGGTACACCGGTGCGCAACCTCGGCCACGGCCTCCAGGTGCCGGTGGGGGATCGCACGCTCGGTCACGTGTGGAACGTGTGGGGCGACTGCCTCGACGACGATCCCGCCAACTACGCCGACATGGAACGCTGGGACATCCACCGCGACGCCCCGTTGTTCGACGCCCTCGAGCCATCGCGGCGCATGTTCACCACTGGCATCAAGGTCATCGATCTGCTCACGCCGTACCTCTCCGGCGGCAAGATCGGACTGTTCGGCGGGGCCGGCGTCGGCAAGACCGTCTTGATCACCGAGATGATCAACCGCGTTGCATCGAAGCACGGCGGTGTGTCGGTGTTCGCCGGGGTGGGGGAGCGGACGCGCGAAGGCACCGACCTCCGCATCGAGATGGAAGAGTCGGGAGTGTTCGAAAAGGCGGCGCTCGTCTTCGGTCAGATGGACGAGCCACCCGGGGTCCGGCTTCGCGTCGCTCTCTCGGCGCTGACCATGGCCGAGTACTTCCGAGACGTGCAGAACCAGGATGTGTTGCTCTTCGTCGACAACATCTTCCGTTTTGTCCAAGCCGGATCTGAGGTTTCGACACTGCTCGGCCGCATGCCGTCTGCTGTGGGCTACCAGCCGACACTGGCCGACGAGATGGGCCAGTTGCAGGAACGGATCACCTCGACTCGCGGCCGCTCGATCACGTCTCTGCAGGCTGTGTACGTACCGGCCGACGACTACACCGACCCGGCACCGTTCACGACCTTCACCCACCTCGATGCCACGACTGAGTTGAGCCGCCAGGTGGCTGCGCTCGGCATCTATCCAGCCGTCGATCCTCTTGCATCGACCTCCACCATCCTCCAGCCCGATGTCGTCGGTGAACGCCATTACCTGGTGGCCCGCGGCGTGCAGGAGAACCTGCAGCGGTACAAGGAACTGCAAGACATCATCGCCATCCTCGGTCTCGACGAGTTGTCCGAGGAGGACCGCCTCACGGTTTCGCGTGCCCGCAAGATCCAACGGTTCCTGTCGCAGCCGTTCTTCGTCGCCAAGGTCTTCACCGGTATCGAAGGCGAGTTCGTCGAGGTCGAAGAGACCGTCGAAAGCTTCGAGGCCATCCTTCGTGGCGACATGGACGACGTGCCGGAGCAGGCGTTTTTGAACGTCGGAGGCGTCGAGCAAGTGATGGCCAAGGCGAAGTCGCTCGCCGACCAGGTCGCCTGATCCACGATGGCGACGATGCAGGTCGAACTGGTGTCACCCGAGAGGGTCGTCTTCTCGGGTGAGGCCACACAGGTGATCACTCGCACCGTCGGTGGCGGCGAGATCGCCTTCCTGCCTGGTCACGCCCCATTTCTGGGGGCACTGACAGAGTGCCACACCAGGATCACGCTGGCCGACGGGAGCCAGCTCGATGTCGCCGTGCACGGCGGATTCGTTCAGGTCGCCGACAACAAGGTGAGCATCCTCAGCGACATCGCCGAGCTTGGCGAAGACATCGATCGCGGCAGGGCGATGGCGGCGGCGGAGCGAGCCGAAGCTGTGCTCCGTACCGAGCACGACGCCGAGGCTGCAGCAGCGTTGAACCGTGCCCACGCCCGCCTCAACGCCTCCGGCGGGCTGAACGCCGGCACCGGCTCGCACTGAGCCGTCAAGGTCATACGCGGCGGGCGGCATAGCCTCGACCTCATGGCTTCTTCGTATCCGTTCACATCGGCATTGGTGACTGGAGCTTCGAGTGGTATCGGCGAGGCGATGGTCCAGATCCTCGGAGAGGCCGGCATTCCTCAAGTGATCGTGGCCCGACGGGTCGACAGGCTTGACGAGCTGGCAGCACGGTACGACGGTGTCGAAGTGTTGGCCGCAGACCTCACCACCGCCGATGGGTTGGCTGCCGTCGTCAGGCGCGTCACCGACACCGAGCAGCCGGTCGACCTCGTCGTCAACAACGCCGGGTTCGGCACGTCAGGCGATTTTTACCAGGCCGACCCCGATCGCATGGACAACGAGGTTGCCCTCAACGTTGCAGCATTGACGCGGATCAGCAGAGCCGCGCTCGGCGTGATGGTGCCGGCGGGACGCGGCTATCTGCTCAACGTCAGCAGCGTCGTCAGCTTCCAACCGGCGCGCAAGCTGGCGGTGTACGCGGCTACCAAGGCATACGTGACTTCGCTGTCCGAGAGCCTTCATGAAGAAGTGCGCGGCACCGGTGTGCATGTCACCGCGCTCTGCCCCGGACTGACCCGCACCGAGTTCCAGAGCGTCAGCCGAACCGAGTCGTACGCGAGTCAGTATCCGTCGATGGCTTGGATGTCGGCGACCGATGTGGCTGAAGCCGGTCTGCGCGACGTCGCCAAGGGTCACGCCCTGTCGGTTCCCGGCGCGATCAACAAGGCGTTGGCTGCAGTATCCGGCGTTGCGCCGCGGACTCTGGCGCGGCGGATTTCGAGCCTGGTCCAGCGTGATTGACCGCGTCACTCAGGCGTAGTCGACCGCTGCGAACGTAGAGAGCTTGTCGATGCGATGACGGGCGTCGATCATCCGTACGGTGCCACTCTTCGAGCGCATCACCAGGCTTTGCGTGCGCGCCCCGTTGCGCTCGAAACGCACGCCGCGCAGCAGCTCACCGTCGGTGATGCCGGTGGCTGCGAAGAAGCAGTTGTTGCCTTTGACCAGGTCGTCTGTGGTCAATACCGCCGACAGGTCATAGCCCATGTCGATGGCTTGCTGGCGCTCTTCGTCGTTGCGCGGAGCCAGCATCCCCTGGATCTCGCCGCCCATGCACTTCAGTGCGGCGGCGGCGGTGACGCCTTCCGGGGTTCCGCCGGTACCGAGCAACACGTCGACACCCGCGTCGGGCCAGCCGGTTGCGATTGCACCGAAGATGTCGCCGTCGGTGATCAACTTGACGCGCGCACCGCTGGCGCGGACTTCGGCGATGAGATCGGCGTGACGGTCGCGGTCGAGGATGACGACGGTCAGGTCGCGAACGGACTCGCCCTTCGCCTTGGCGATCCATCGCAGGTTCTGCGTGGGGGTGGCGGTGATGTCGATCGAGCCGGCAGCTTCTGGGCCAACCGCGATCTTCGTCATGTAGACGCACGGGCCGGGATCGAACATCGTGCCGCGCTCACTGACGGCGATCACGGCGATGGCGTTGGCGCGACCGAACGCAGTGAGGGTTGTGCCGTCGATGGGGTCAACTGCGACGTCCGTCTGAGGCATGGTGCCGTCGCCGACCTTTTCGCCGTTGAAGAGCATCGGCGCCTCGTCTTTTTCACCTTCGCCGATCACGACGATGCCGTCCATCGGCACAGTCGATAGCACCGTGCGCATTGCGTCGACGGCCGCCTTGTCGGCACCGTTCTTGTCGCCGCGCCCTACCCAACGCGAAGCGGAGAGGGCGGCGGATTCGGTGACTCGAACAAGTTCGAGTGCCAGGTTGCGGTCCGGCTGTTGGGGAGACTGATTGGGGGCCATCGCCCGTCCACCGTACTGCTTTGCGGCGGACGGGCGAACCCCGTGTTCTCGTGATGTGATTACGTCTTGATATGAAGCCGCCGCCTGCTGCGTTTGACGTCATGTAGCAGACGTGTGCGCTGGCTGACCTGGCGAAGTCGATCTTGGCGATCGTTGACCAGATGCTGGGCGACGTAGGGATGGTTTGACCACATGGGATTCTCCTGGTGTCAGTGTCGGATATGAGGTGACGGGTTTGAAGCGTCGAGAAATTGGCGCGCGAGGGCATGCCAACTGTTGAAGCAGCAGGTCGCCGCGACTCGCGATGAAGCAGTCGTCAGGCGGTGCCGAACCCGAAGCCGGCAAGGCGCGCGGCAATTTCGAGCAGGTCTGCGGTTCCTGTTCTCATCATTGCGGCACCTCCTTCGTCTCGGTTCGCGAGGACACTGCCAGAGGGTCAGCGGCGCTGTCCAGCGAATTAACGCGGGTACAGTCCGCCGCCATGACGATTGCTGTGGAGCGGTGCATCGTTGCGCGCGATCTGACCGAACCAAGGTTGGGCCCAGACGGGCAGTGCATCGTCTACGCGATGGCAACGGGCGGTTCCGCTGCTTTGCTCATCGACACGCTCGACAACGAGCCCGTTCGCCAACTCACCGCATATCCGCCGCCGCGGCCCGGGCGAGGGTTCGGCGGGGGATGCTGGTGTTGGAGCGCAGACGGACGCGTGTTGATCTATGCCGCGATCGATGGCGACCTCTGGTTGCAACCCGTGCCAAACGGGGCCGTGCGCAAGTTGACCGAACATGGTCCCGATCGCGTCGCGGCGGCCCCGGCGATGACGGCCGACGGGAGCCGGGTCGTGTACGTCGTCGACGACGCGGAGGTATGGGCTACCAACCTCGACGACGGAGCGAGTGAACGGCTCGACGATGGATCCGCCGACTTCGTCTTCGACCCGTGCCCCACACCGGACAGCAGTGCCGTTTCGTGGCAGGCATGGAACGTGCCTGCGATGCCATGGGACTCGTCGCGAATTCAGGGCAAGGTCTTCGGGCGGTCCGGCATCGACGAACAGCAACCGAGCGCGGCGATTCAACAGATCCGGTTCATGCCCGACGGCGCTGTCGTCTGTCTCCGAGATGACAATGGCTGGCTCAACCTGTGGATGGATGATCGCCCTTTGCTCGACGAGCCATTCGAACACGGTGGCCCGACGTGGGGGATGGGCCAGCGAACGTTCGTCGTTTCTCCGGACTCGAGCCGCGTCGCGTTTACTCGCAACGAGGCTGGCTTCGGCTCGCTGTGCCTGATCGACATCCCCAGTCGACAAGTCCGAGAGGTGGGCCGTGGAATCCACGGGCAGCTGTCATGGCACGCGGGCAGGCTCGCGGCATTGCGATCGGGTGCGCGCACGCCCACGCAGATCGTCGTGTACGACGACGAGACCTGGGAGCGTTCGGTTGTCGCTGTGGGACCGTTGAGCGGTTGGGAGGATTTGCCGCTGGTCGAGCCGGACGTCGTCGAGTTCGAGGCGGCGGATCGCTCCACTCTGCACGCCCGCTTGTACCGCGCCGACTCGCCGACTGATCGCCTGCTCTGCTGGCTGCACGGCGGCCCGACCGACCAGTGGCAGGTCACGTTCATGCCGCGCATCGCCTATTGGCGTTCGCTCGGGTGGAACGTGCTCGTGCCCGACCACCGCGGTTCTACAGGTCACGGCCGCGCCTATCAACAAGCCCTTCGTGGCCGTTGGGGTGAACTCGACGTCAGCGACACCGTCGCAGCGATCTCGTACGCTCACTCGAAGCGATGGGGTTCACCCGCGCACACCGCGATCGTCGGTTCGTCGGCCGGAGGGTTCACTGCACTCGGTGTCGTCGCCTCGAACCCCGAATTGGTGGCCGCAGCGATCGTCGCCTACCCCGTCACCGATCTGGTCGACCTTGCCGAGCGCAGTCATCGGTTCGAACGGCACTACACCGACACATTGGTCGGGCCACTACCCGACGCGGCGACGCTGTACCACGATTGGTCGCCGGTGAACTTCGTCGATCGACTGAGCCGCACACCGTTGCTGGTGATGCATGGTGACAACGATCCGGTGGTGCCGATCGAGCAGAGCACGACGTTTGTCGAGCGATGCCGCACCGAAGGGGGAAGCGTCGAGTTCGTCGTCTACGAGGCCGAAGGTCACGGGTTTCGCAGCCCCGAGAATCAGCTCGACGAATACCGACGCATGCAGGAGTTTCTCGCCGCGCACGTTCCTGCCGGATAGCGTCACGTGTCGTGACAGAAGAATGGAACCCGAACGATCCCGACGCCACGCGGGTGCATTACGACCTGTCCAATTGGTCCTTCGAGCAGATGGCGGAGTTGGCCGCAGCTCTCGCCGACGCAGAGATCCCGCATGCGTGGGACGGTAATGAGCTCATGGTTCCCGAACATGTCGAAGAGGCCACCGACGACGTCGTTGCCCAGGTCGAGATGCGGCTGGGGATGGCCAGCGAAGAGGAGGTTGCTGCAGCACCACGCGAGGCAGTTGCGCTGGCCGACGACGCCCCTTCGACCGAGTACGACTTGACCGAGTGGGAGCCCGGCGAGCGCGAATTGGTCACCGCACACCTCGTAAACAGGGGACTGCCGTTCCGCTGGGAAGAAGATGTTCTTCTGGTCAGCACCGACGACGAGGAGCTCGTCGACGCGATCCTCGACGATGTCGAGAACGACGAAGGTGTCGATCTACCCGACGACACCGACGACGCCGAAGCCGATGCCGACGCCGATCGCCTGCCGTTCGAGACGTTGACCACCTTCTTCCTCGCCGGCGATCGCTTGCAGCGTAACCCGCTCGACGCCGATGGGCTCGAGCAACTGCTCCGGGCCACCGACGTGGCTGATCCCGACCATCCTCCGTACGGCGTCGACAAGCGGTTGTGGGAGCGCACGTGCGAGCTGGCCGACGATCTCGCGGCTGCGCTCGTCGACGGCGAAGAGCCCGATGTCGCCGAGACCCAGGCGGTCGCTGCCGAACTGCACGACCTGCTGCGACCGTACGTCTGAGGAGTGGCACCGTGTTGTTGGCCGAGTTGGAGGTCTGGCACTCGCGTCCGGTGACCCCGACGCGTCGTGTCTCACTGGGTCATCTCGTGCTTCCCGTCGACCCCACTCCCGGGTTCGGCGGTCTGCTGCTCGGCGCCGTCATCGCCGCCCACCTCCCGGATGTCGACGAGGACCTGGTGCCCGACGTGCACCGGTTGCTGGACCAGGTCAGCCGGGGCGAACGAGTCGTGCAACCGCGTCTGCTGCACCGCTACCAGGTCGACCGGCACGGGCTCGCCGTCAGCGTGCACCGGCTCGAGGGTGAGGGAGACAGCGTGCGGTTCACCCTCAATCCGCAAGGAGCACCGCTCGCCCAAGTGCTCGGGGCGATCTATGCCGTCGAGCGGCTCAGCCTCGAGTCTCGCCGTGCACTGAACCCTTCGTTGCACAAAGCGATGCGTTGGCACGGCGCGATCGGCCCGTCTTTCATCGCCAACCTTGCCGGGGCTTCCGGTTCGATTCTGGCAACGATGGCCGATCCCAAGGCGTGGGCGCTGGAACTGTTGGGCTTTCCCATGGGGACCGGCAAGGTCAGCAAGAAGGAAGTGATGGCCCAGTTCCGATCACGGCTGCGCGAGGTACACCCCGACTACGGCGGCGACGAAGACATCGCCGGTCAAGAGATCGAACGGCTCGGTGAGGCGCGCCGGATCCTGCTGGCATGAACCTGCTGCTGTTCCCTGGTGCCGGTTCGTCGAGCACGCATCCCAGCTTGCTGGCAATAGCCAAGGCTGTCGCTCCGATGAAGTGCGTGCTTGCCGATTTCCCGTACCGCAAGGCGGGCCGCAGGGCACCCGATCGGCCGCCGGTGTTGTTGAAGGCGGTGCGCGATGAAGCTGCGCCCCTTCTCGCAGATGGTCTCGTGCTCGGTGGTCGATCGATGGGTGGGCGGATGTGCTCGATGGCCGTCGGCGACGTTGACGATCCGTTGCCCGCCACGGGGCTCGTGCTGATCTCGTATCCTCTACACCCACCCGGCAAACCTGACTCGTTGCGAACCGAACATCTGCCCCGTCTCACCGTCCCATGCCTGTTCATCCACGGCTCACGCGATCCGTTTGGTTCTCCTGCCGAGTTGCAGCAGTGGACCGCGACGATCCCTGGGCAGGTCACCCATCAGTGGCTCGAGGGCCGCGGCCACGACCTGAAGGGAGTTGACGCCGCTGTGGCCGGGATGGTGGCGACGTGGATCTCAGCTCTCGGTTAGCGCATCTTGTGGATTGATCTGTTCGAGCTCCAAGTGCGCGGTCTCGGGATAGAAGACATAGGCGATGGCCGCCGCCATCAACTGGCCGAACCCGACGACGAGCATCGACCGGCCGTAGCTCCAACCGCGGTGCACGAGGCCGCCCACCAGGAGAAGCCCGACGCTGCTGCCTGCGAGCGACAGCGCTGTGATGTAGCCGTTGGCGCGCCCGCGGTTGCCGGTCGGGAACAGTTCGGTGCGATAGACGGTGAATGCTGGGTACGCGGCTCCGGCCAGCAGACCGCCCATCAACGCCAGCAGCCACATCGTCGAGCCGTTCGAGCTGAACGAGCCGACGACCAGAAGGGTGGACAGCGGCATGCAGATGGCCAGCACCGCGCGGCGGCCGACGATCTCCGCGATCCGCCCGCCGGCGATCAACCCGAGTGAAGCCGGCGTTGCCGTGCTCAAGGTGAACAGAGCAATGCCGCCACCGGTGTAGCCGCGCACGTCGTCGAGGTATCGGTTCTGGAAGAACGATGCAGGTGCGACGAAGAGGTTGGCGGTGATGGCCACGATCGCGATGATCGTGAACCGCCGTCGATCCAACGGCGGTGCAATGCGGTGGCGTTGCTGAAATCGGTGTGTCTCGGTCAACTGCCGGGTGAGGTGATACGCCGGCAGCAACCAGACGAGCGAGATGAGGTAGATCAGCCGCCACCCATCGCTGCCGATGTCGGCCAG
>JANMMQ010000255.1:0-5775 GCA_031373465.1 Ilumatobacteraceae bacterium
TGGTACAACCACCGCCGCCTCCACTCAGAAATCGGCGACATCCCACCCGCCGAACACGAACAGAATTGGTACCGTCAACAAGACCTCGCCCTAGCGGCAGGAAACCCATAACCCGCACTGCACCAAACCCGGGACGCTTCATTTCGAGGCAATAGTGGTCGCAGCATCGCGAATTGCGCTGCGCACCCGCACGTTTCGCCGGTATGAGTCAACATCACCCCGCGCAGGACCTCAAGTTGTCCGAGCCGGGCACTGCGGCATCCTGCGCTGACGATGACATGGCCTGCATGCGTTCGCTGTCAGCCTGAGCGCAGGGCGTCGACGAACGGGCGCAGCGCTCCGTAGAAGAGCTCGACGGTGATCGCACGGACCGGACGGTTGGTCAGTACGACGACGACCGCTCCTTCGTCCGGCAGGCACGCAGCCCACGACATGTACCCGAACAGCTCTCCCTGGTGCCCCACGGCGCCTCGGCTATACCCGCCGGTGGTGTCGAACAGCCCGAGCCCGTACGTGCCATCGAGCGCACCAGGCTCGAACGTCGACATCTCAGTGAGCGACGCTTGGGAGACAATTTCGCCGGCGCACAACGCTCGCCACCACCGCGCCAGCGATGGCGAATCGGAGGCGATCGCTCCCGAGGCGTGGTACGCGGTTGCGCTGGTAAGCGATGGGAGGTAGCCGCCCCTGAGTTCGAGAACGGTCTTCGATGCGCCCGCGGGCATGGCGATGGGCTCGGTCGGGCTCTCTTCAGGTTGATAGACAAGCCGTTGCAGCCCGTCGACAGCAAGGGCGCCGTCCCGCAGCACGTCGACGAGTGAGCGCCCCCGCAGTTGCTGGATCGCCAGACTAAGAAGCAGGTAGTTGGTCTCCGCGTAGGAATAGCTGCTCCCGGGGGGAGTCCGCTCGGTTGGCAACAGCGCCAGTATCTCGGTCGGCGACCAGACCCGCTGAAAGTCGGTTTGTTGACTATCCGCCAGCAGGTCGTAGTAGTCGGGGATGCCGCTTCGGTGGCTGAGCAGTTGGCGGATGGTCGCCCCGTTGGTGTCGAACTGAAGGTCCTCAGGAAGGTGATCGGCGGCCAGGTCGTCGAGGCGGAGTTCGCCGGCCTCGACCATCAGCATCACCTGCGTTGCGACGACCGACTTGGTGATGCTCGCAATCGCGAACTGGTCGTCGACCTGTAGGTTTCGGACACCGTCGGCCTTGCCGGTCGTCCCGCTCCAGGTGCCCTCGGCGGTCATCACCGATGCGGTCAACCCCCCTCCCTCGGCGAAGTCGTTGCTCCCGGCGAAGTCTTCCAGGCTCGCCTGGAACTTGGCCCCCGACTCCTCGGTCACCGGATCCTCGCTGATGGCAGCAAACGTCGCGATGGGGAAGCTTGTTGGCTGCTCGGTGGGCTCCGTTGGTGCAGGCGGGGCGATCGTCGATTCGACCGAGGCGGTCGTGTCGATGCCTCCCGGCGTCGAGGTAGCAGATGTGATGGACGTGGTTGATGCCAGGCCCGCGTGAGAGCTACACGCGGCGGCGAGCACGAGCAAAAGCGTTACGACGCCGACGTTCCAATCCTGGCGATCATGTCGCCCTCCTCTGTTGTCGTCGATCATCAGCCGCTCTCCTGTCGCCGTCAGCCGGGGTGAAACTTGATCGACTCGATGATCGGCGCGGTCTCGGCGACGAATTCTTCGAAGTGTTCCTCGGGCGCCACGACCGTGATCGCCAGGGTCTGGACCGACATGCCCTGCGGGAGATCGACGAGGTACAGGCGAAGGCGCATCCCCGGTTCCAGCCCGTGGATCCAGCGGCTGATGTCGATCATCCCTATGCCGCAGGCCCCGCCGCCGGGGGCGAGGGCGACATCGATCGACACGGCCTCGCGGCCACCGATGCGGGCGGCCACCGGCGCGGTCGTCTCGAAGTTCGGATCAGCGATGAGCTGCTGAGCAATTGCCGCTGCATCGGCCGGCGCCGAGAGCAGCGGGGAGCCGCCTTTCGCTGCGCACCACGCGTCGTAGGCGACCGGGTCGACGAATTCGATGCGCTCCCCGCTGCCGAAGAAATTCTCAGAACGCCACAGGCCCCCGAACCACACGTCCAGGGCTTCTTCGTTGCCGCCCTCCCCGGCGCCCTTGCCGGGCAGCCACGTCGCCCATGTGTCCGGCGCCGAAACGGTGACCTCACTGTCGGAGGAGGTGTAGGACACGACGACCGGCTGGCCGATCTCGGTCGTCGAATGGTTCTCCAGCCGCAACCCGCCACTTTCGGCCCAACTGAACTGCTGCTCGACCACGGTTGCGTCGCCGCTCGCGAACAGCCGGGCCGAAAAGGTCATGCGGGCGTCGGGCCACTGCGGCCGGTCCATGCGCTCGATCTCGTATCGCTCGTACGGGGCGCCCGACGTGGTGGCGTAGAGGAGCGGAAAGTCTCTCGTCTCGTCGACCTGCACACGCCCTTCAGCGCCCGCGCCGGCGATGCGCGCAGTGAAGAACTCGTCGAGCCGTTGCCTACCCTGTTCCTCGACGGCCACCGGGTCGGCTTGCGCGAACGGAGCCGTCAGCCTCCACCGGTTCACGACCCAGATCCCGTCACGGCCCTTGCGGTCGAGCTGGGCGAGATCGAGGCTCACCGACTCGTAGCGGAGGTCGTCGATCGTCGGCGCGCACGACTCGCCTGGCTGTTCCGTGTCAGGCTGGGGCGGGTACAGCGGGTTCGTGCGCCCCGACGTACACCGCAGGAAACGCTGCTCCGTCAGAGCGCCATCGACCCAACCGTCGGTACCGCCGATCGACACGTTGAAGTCCCCGCCTTCCGCTGGGTTGAACAGGTACGCCTCCCAGCCCAACACCTCACGGATGAACCGGTCGACGAGTTCGAGTTCGTCGACGTGCGCCCACGGGTCGTCCTCCGTCAGCTGCGTGCCGACCTGCCATGTGTAGTCGGGGTCACCGGCGTCGGCGAGCTCCTGGGCGGCACGCACCTCCGCGAGCGTGGACTGCGGCCACATCCCACCCGACGTCGTCGGCGATGTCGCCGGTCCGTCCAGGTCGACGTTCGAGCCCTCTCGCTGCCACACGACCCCGAACCTGTCGGTCAGCACGTCAGCGACCGGGTCGCGGTCGAAGGTGAAGTTGACAATTGCGGCCTGGGGAGGCGGCCCGATACCGGGGACGGATCCATCGTCGCACGTCAGTTCGGGCTGAGCGATGACCAGCCTCTGGTCGGTCTCGAGCCGCCCGTCGCCGGTCGTCGTGGCCGCCGCCCCCGCACACGCACCGGTCGCGGCGTCATCGCGCACAACCACCCGGTACTCGTCCACGCCCGAGCGAACGATGTTCATTGTCTGGGAAGAGCCGTCTGTGTCGATCGAGACCCAGACACCTACGAACGGCTCGGGCTTTGCCGGGTTGGTCGGAGCTGGATCGCGATCGCCAGCCTGCCGCTGGGCCAGGGCCACCACACCCGCCATGACGAACGCTGTACAGGCTGCCGCGACCAGCCACCGCTGTCCCGAACGGCGCGATCGCGGCTCGGCAACGACCGTCAGCGTGGTCGCGGGAGCTACGGCACCGAACCAGCGGTGCCCGTTCGCCCGGTCGTCGGTGCCAGACAGCGGCCACGGGTGTGCCTCGGCGGGCTTGTCGGGATTGGTCAGAGGGGCGCGTAGGGCGTCCTCATGAAACGCATCGGTGAGGCGGCGTTCGAGTTCGGTGGTCATCGGGGGAGTTCCTTGCTCAATCGGGCGAGCGCTCGTGCCGACATGGATCTGACGGTTGCCGGTCTGACCCCGACGATTTCGGCGATCGCTTCCTCCGGCAGGTCGGCCCAGTAGCGCAGCACGAGTACCACCTTTTGTTTGTACGGCAGTCCGGCGACGGCGTCGAGCAGCTCGGACGGCTTGTCGGTCGACGACACCTCGGCCGTGATCGCCATGCGCTGCAACCCGGCGTCGGCGCGCCCCGTCGAACGCGCACGATCTCGGCACCCGTTCACGATCGCCGTTCGCAGGTAGGCGGTGCGATGCTCGATCGTTGCCAGGCGAGGGCGTACTCGCATAAACGCGTCCTGCACGACGTCCTCAGCGGCGTGGTGATCATGCGTGAGCAACCACGCAAGCCGCACCGCGCCCGGGTACGCCTCCCGGTAGAACAGCGCGAAATCGTCCTCCATCCCAACGGGAATCATGTCAGTGATTCGGACGCGGCGTGTGATCACATCTTTAGAGACGTTCCGGGCGGTCGTTCCGTTGCATCCCCCCGCAAAATCTGCTCAAAGACACCGCTCGATGAAACGCAAGCGGCGCACAGATCGCCGATGTCGCTGACCACGCCGACCTGACAAGACGTCGCCCGGGACTGCCGCTGGGAGACCCATCGCTGCCGCTCTCTCACTCGGTCGGGACCCGTCGAAGGCGCCAGCCCGCCCGGAAGAACACCGGCGCACAACCACCGCTCACGCTCATAACTGGCAAACGAACCTACGACAGCACAGGCGACGACGCCCAAATGCGAGCGCCGCAACCCGCCCGTCGGACTCGCACCACCCGCACCCGACGGCCCTTACCGGGCGCCCCACAATCTCCCGCGGTCTAGCCGGCCGGAGTGAACCTACCGCGCGGCTACGGGACGCGCCAGATGCGCCTACATCCGCGCATGCTCACAGCACCACCCACAACCACCGCGGACTTGCGAATTATCACCCGTGTATTAGGCGATATGAGTCGGTGCGATGTCCGGGGGCGATTCCAGGCGGGCACAAATGTACGCAGCAGTGAACTTGCTACTGGGTTTGCTACTGGATCGGCGGAAATGCCGGTCCAGGTCAGAAGCCCGCGGTTGATCGTGCGGTACTGTGAGCTGGTACATCACAACACAGGGCAATCCTGGGCAACACTCGATGGACGAAGGGCAACTTCCTCTCAAGGTGGCGGCACGGGTTCGAATCCCGTTGGGGCTGCGAGAACCGTCGTTTGGACCAGTTAGCGACGATCGAGCCGCTTCTCGGTTCGCTTGTCGACTCGCTTCTTGGGGTCGTGCTGATCCGGTTTGACGGGTGCGGTGGGCGTCGAGATGATCGCGTACGCGGGGTTCAGGATTGCCCGCATGCCGTGATGCTCGCCGGGGACCCCTGTGACGGACATGATCGTCCCCAGACGCACGCCGCCGATCTCGCGCCGACCAAAGAAGACGATCGTGATGCTGCCGGTCTCGTCGGCGAGCGTGCATTCCAATGCCGGGTTGCCGCCCCACGGCTGCACCCTGAACGCCTTCACGCGGCCGGCCACCGTCGACCGCTGCCGGGAGGCGAGGTCAGAGATTCGCGTCCGCTGCGCAGGAAGGTCCTTGGACGACACGTTGGTGGCCGCCGGACCTGTCCTGCCCGGCTTGAACGCCGTCGGCGTGACAATGGGTAGGGGAGCGGTGGTGGCCGGCTCAGCGGCCGTTCGCACACGGCCGAGGTGATAAGGCACAATGGTGACGTTGCAGTGAGGGGTGTCGCCGAGCGCGGCGACGATCGCGTTGGATGACCTGTCATGCAGCAGCCGATGCCAGACCTTGGTGTACTCACGACGGGGGATCAGGATTGTCAGCTCGGTGTCGCCGTCGCCCGTCGCTTGCGCGGCGAGCTCGAGGGCGGCCCGCGGCATGCGCCGATCCGGGCACTCGACGATGTCGAGTGGGAACCGGGTGAAGCCGAGGTCGCCCCATGCCTTGGTGAGCTCATCGGTCCGCCATGAATCGAGGTCGAAGTGCACGGCTCGCAGGTCGTCCGGCTGCA
>JANMMQ010000260.1:0-2825 GCA_031373465.1 Ilumatobacteraceae bacterium
CGTGATCCGGGCGCGCCATTGACGTTGCTGCCGCCGCTCGCACAGGTGGGTGAAGTTGCCGATGCCGTCGCGCTTGCGGTCGCCCGCCGGGCAGTGGAGGAAGGCCTCGCCGAGGATCTCGACGATGCGCAGATCGTCGAAGCGGTCGAGGCGCGCAAGTGGCGCCCGAAGTACCGCAACGCTGCGTGTAAGGCAGGATGACTCCATGAATCCGGGACCAATGCAGCCGAGCCCGTGGGTACTGGCCGGCGAACCGACCAGCCTCGGTGATCCGACCGGACTGATCACGTTGGTCGACGGACAGACCTTCTGCCTCAGCGGGCGATCGGGCGACTTCAGCACCAATCCGACGCACGGCGTCTTCTTCGCCGACATGCGTGTCCTCAGTCAGGCGAGATTGCTCATCAATGGCCTCACCGTCGAACCGCTGACGGTCAGCCTGGCCGACGCCAGCGGAGCAACGTTCGTAGGGCGCTCGATCACCCACCATCAAACGGATACGCGGCTGCTGGTCGTGCGTCGACGGCGCCTCGGGTCGGTGTGGCACGAGCAGATAGAGATCCGCAACACCAGCTCCGAGGCGGTGTCAGCACTCGTCGAGTTGGAGGTGGCTGCCGATTTCGCAGACGTGTTCGCCATCAAGGAGGGACGGCCGAGCAGTGAGGGCGAACACTCGCTGCAGGTCAAGGAGAACAGTCTGTTGTTCGGCTGGCGACTGGACGACGTTCACCGGCAGGCGGAGCTCAGTGTCGAAGGTCCTCCGGTGGACGTGTCGACGCGCGGCTTTGCATGGAACGTCAACATCGAACGCCATGGTGTGTGCATGTTGCAACTCGATCTCATCGTCGCCCTCGGCTCATCGTGGATCGAGCGACGGCACCACCATCCCAGCCTGCCCAACGCTGCCAATCGCAACGAGGGCTGGCTCATGTCCGTGCCGAAGCTGCGCACGGCCGATCGAAACTTGAGTGCCGCGTACGACCGCTCGATCGAAGACATCGGCGCTCTACGTCTCCACGACCCGACCGGCCGCCATCGACCGGTCATCGCTGCAGGCGCGCCGTGGTACATGACGCTGTTCGGGCGCGACGCGCTGATCAGTTCCTACATGGCCCTGCCGATCGATCCCACGTTGGCCATCGGTGTGCTCGAAGCGTTGGGCGAACTACAGGGTCGAGAGGTCGATCTCCTCTCGGAGGAAGAACCTGGGCGGATCATGCACGAGACCCGCTATCTCGGTGTCGACGCGCCAACGCTGACCGGCGGCAGCACCTACTACGGCTCCGCGGATGCGACGCCCCTGTTCGTCATGTTGCTCGGCGAGCTCAGCCGATGGGGATTGGATGAGGAGGCGTTGCGAAAGCTCGTGCCGAACGCAGATCGCGCCCTGGCCTGGATGCGCGATTACGGCGACCGGGACGGCGACGGCTACATCGAGTATCAGAAGACGTCGGAGCGAGGGTTGACGCATCAGGGTTGGAAGGATTCGAACGACGGCATCCGCTACCACGACGGCCGCGTCGCCGAGACGCCGCTCGCGCTGTGCGAGGTGCAGGCGTACGCATACGCCGCGCACCGAGCGCGCGCCGCGATAGCGGTCAGGCTCGGGCAACCGGAGATCGCGGCCGAGCAGGAAGAGCTTGCCGCGCAACTGAAAGCGCGTTTCAACCGCGACTTCTGGCTCGACGAGTACGGCTGGTACGCCGTGGCCCTGGGCCCCGACAAGAAGCCGGTCGATTCCCTGACGTCCAACATCGGTCACTGCCTGTGGAGTGGGATCGTCGACGACGATCGTGCAGCGCTCATCGTCAAGCACCTGATGTCGCCGCAGATGTGGAACGGCTGGGGCATTCGGACGTTGGCTGAGGACGAGCGGGCATACGACCCGATGAGCTACCACTGCGGCACGGTCTGGCCCCACGACGGCGCGCTGTGTGCCGCCGGACTGATGCGCTACGGCTTCGAGGACGAAGCCCTGACCGTCGCCAAAGGCCTGTTCGCTGCGTCCGAGGCGTGGAACGGCCGGTTGCCGGAGCTCTTCAGCGGCCTCGACCGTGCCGATGTGGAGACTCCAATTCCTTTCCCGACGTCATGCTCGCCGCAGGCGTGGGCGGCGGCAACTCCGTTCCTGCTGCTGCGGATCATGCTGCGTCTGGAACCCGATGTCATGAGCGGCCTCCGAGTCAACCCGATTCCAGGGGCCATAGAAGACGATCTGCTGTTTGCCGGAGTTCGACTGGTCGACCGCCGCTTCAACATCCGCATCGACAACGGTGTCGCCACCGTGCGTGAGCTCAGCGACGCAGGGATCAGTCAACCCGTCAAGGTGATTGCAGTCGTCGATCCGCTCGGGGTCACTGGAGCAACTCTCGGAGTGCCTCCGCCACGCCCGACCCGAAACTGGCCTTGGTCAAACGCACGCCGGAAGCTCGCACAGCGTCGTCCGCGTTAGCGACTCCGACCGGGAGGGTCGCCATCGCGAACATCGGCAGGTCGTTGGCCGCATCGCCGATCGCGAGGATGGGGAGGTGCTGCAGCCGCAAGTCGGCGATGGCGGCTCGAAGGCCGCTCGCCTTGTCGCATCCGAGCGGAACGAGGGCGATCGAGCCCTTGTTCGTGACGATCCTGCGCGTGCTGCCAACGGCGTCTCGAACCTCGGTGACGAGCGCAAGTGATGTCGTCGGCGCGCCGACCACGACGCGGCCGACGTCGATGTTCGGAACGTCGGCGGCGCGCAGACCGGCAACCAGGTCGGCTTCGACTTCCTCGGCCAGCAACGTCAGCTCGCCCGATTGAACACTCACCAGCACGCCCCCTTCCTCGCA
>JANMMQ010000274.1:0-1736 GCA_031373465.1 Ilumatobacteraceae bacterium
CACCGAAGTTGGCCAACGCCCGAGGCACATCCGCAGTTCAGTCGGGCTCGATCATCAACGGTGTCTTGCACGTCTCGGCAACGGTCGACTTCTCACCAACACGCGTCGTTGTCCCTGACCCGACGATTGGGTTCCCGCCGCTGGCCGCCTCGCCGGGTTCGGTTGGCGAAGACGGCTACACCCCGTTGGTTGTCCTTCCGAACGGCGTGGTGATCAATGCGCCGCACATCGCCAACGACACCGGACTGCACGACAAGTTGATCGGGGCACCGGATCTCGCGTCCGGCACCGCCACGTTCCAAGAGACCGAAGGGTTCTACAACGGCAAGGAGATCTACTACGTGTCATTCGAGGTCTCCAATCCCGATGTGGCTCCGTTAGAGGGCGGTACCTTTGCTCCAGCGTTGAACGCCGCTCCCGGGATTGGGTCCAACGATCCGAGGACGTCGGCACGGTCGCAGATCGTCCCGTTCGTCAACGGCCAGACGGGGATCGACAACCCCGATCGCCAAGGTCTCAACTCTGCGCTCCTCGGGCAGGGCGACCCGTTGAACGTGACCAACTCGGCGCCGCACAATGCCAAGTACAGCCCGCTGTGGGACGCGCACCCGGCGATCTGGACCGACGCCGCAATTGCCGCCGGAGCGCGGACGCGGCAGATGAAGTTCGACGACATCCGCGAACTCGCCGACCAGGGATACATCACCGGGCCTGGCGGCTCGTTCGGTCCTGGTGGGTTCATCGTCAACTGCCCAGTCGTCAGCTTCGGCTGACAACGGTTCGTCCAACGCAGCGCCATCATGCAACAGGACTGACCGCTAGGGCGCTACCGGTTGGAGGTGGTGAGGCGGTTCCAGCGGCCGGGGACGCCGTCTAGGTGCACGGACTCGATCTCGTTGGGGAGCTCTGGGTCGCTGAGTGGGGCGTTGTTGCCCGGTTCGAGGCCGAGCATGGCTCTGAGCAGCAGCAGCGGGGTGCCCGTGGCCCACGCCTGGGGGCTGGACGCGGTTGGGTACTCCACGGGTACCCCGGTGAGCTGCCTGGGGTAACCAGCGAAGACCTCGGGCAACCGCGATTGGAAGTACGTTGCCGCCTCGAGAATGGCGAAGGACAGTCGGGCGGCCTCGGCCGTGTAGCCGTAGCGGCGCAGGCCAGCGGCGATGAACGAGTTATCGTGCGGCCATACGGTGCCGTTGTGGTACTCAATCGGGTTGTAGCCGCCCTCGCCCTCGGCCATTGTGCGAACACCCCAACCGGAGAACAGCCGCTCGCCCATTAGCTGATCGACTACCGGTTGGGCCTTCTCGGCGTCGACGATGCCGCTCCACAAGAGGTGACCGATGTTCGACGTGAGGCTGTCGACCCGGCGCTTATCACCGTCGAGGGCGAGTGCGAAGAAGGCTCGCTCGGGCAACCAGAAGTCCTCATTGAAGCGGCGTTTCAGCTCGGCGGCTTCGACGTCCAGTTTCGCTGCCCAGGTCGGGTCGCCCCACACCTCGCGGGCGAGACGGGCGGTACGGCACTTGGCGTCGTAGACGTAGCCCTGAATCTCACAGGTGGCGCGGGGGAGCTTGGATGGGCTTCCATCGGCGAAAACGATCGAGTTCCAGGAATCCTTCCAGCACATGTTCTCAAGACCAGTCTCAGGGTTGGAAGTCTCGTACTCGACGTAGCCGTCACCGTCACGATCGCCGTGGTTGTCGATCCAGTCGATCGCCGCCCGGGCGTTCTCTTCC
>JANMMQ010000293.1:0-5178 GCA_031373465.1 Ilumatobacteraceae bacterium
CGAAGACGTTGCAGCTCGCCCTCCGCCCGTTCGGCGCCGGCCCGTAACGATCGCAATTCCCCGCGAACCTCGGCAGCAGCGCTTGCGGCAGAACTGGCCGGCACGACGTTGTCGATCTTCAGCAGCGCCTGGTCACGTTGAGCTCCGAACTCCTGTTCCTCCGCCGCCAACTGGTCAGCTTCAGGGCCGAGTTGACGCAAGTCATCTACCACGCGCTGCAACTCGAGTCGCAGGTTGTTTGCGTCGGCCTCGAGACTGGCGACGACACCGCTGTCCATCAACTGGCCACGATCACGCTCCATCGAACGGCGGCGCTCGACCAGCACGGCGGCGATGCCCCTCGCACGCTCGCGCAGTTGCTCGACGCGCACCATCTCGTCCGACAGATCGAGATCTCCTCGCGCAGTCAGCTCCGCCTCTGCGGCCATCACGCGGACATCGAGCGCCGACAGTTCGGCGCGCAGCTCCTGTTCGGCCGCGTGAAGCGTGACCTTCTCCCCCGATAGCGCCGCAAGACGCATCCGCTGCGACGCGATCTCCCGCCCGCGCAAGTGGATCTGCAGCGCGCTCAGCTCTGCGACTAGATCGCCGTGCCGGCGCGCTGCATCAGCCTGACGCTCTAACGGTCGCAACTGGCGCCGAACTTCGCGAAGCAGATCCTGCACGCGCAGCAGGCTGGCTTCGGTCGCATCGAGGCGACGCTCGGCTCGCTCCTTGCGACGTCGGAACTTCAACACGCCCGCCGCTTCCTCAACGATCGAGCGACGCTCCTCCGGCCGCGCGTTGAGCACCGAATCGATCTGTCCCTGGCTGACGATGACATGCTGCTGGCGACCGACGCCCGCGTCGCTCAACAGTTCCTGCACGTCGAGCAACCGACACGTGACGCCGTTGATCGAGTACTCGCTGTCGCCTGTTCGGAACAGGATGCGCGCCACCGTGACCTCGGTGAACTCGATCGGCAACAGCCCGGCCGAGTTGTCGATCGTCAGCGTCACCTCTGCCCGACCGAGAGCCGGCCGCTTGGCCGTGCCCGCGAAGATGACGTCGTCCATCTTCTGGCTGCGCACAGCGCTGGGGGCTTGGGCACCCAGAACCCACGCGATGGCATCCACGACGTTGGACTTGCCGGAACCGTTGGGCCCGACTACCACCGTGACCCCAGGCTCCAACTGGAGGGTGGTTGCGTCGGCGAACGACTTGAATCCTTTGAGGGTCAGCGACTTCAAGAACACAGCACCACGACCATAGCCGCGCGAGCTCGCAGACCCTGAGACACTCAAATCACCCTTCAAACCGGCTACACACGCCGTGACCGCCCGCCCACCGTCCCGCCACCCATCCCCTCTCCGGGTTCCCCGGCGATCTGGGCGCCACGCTCTCTCATCACCCCTGGTGGCCGGATTCTTTCGCACCCAGATCCCGGTTGACCCCACCCCAGCAACGATCTGGGCGCCACGCGCACCTCACAGCCGCCGGTCCGGCTCCCGGGTGGCGCCCAGATCGCTCGGCAAGGCTCAACTGGGTAGGCCGAGAACCTCGGGGGACCACTGTCGGAGAGCGGCCGCGATTCGGTTCGCGACAGCGCGGGGAGTGCTGACCATCTGGCGCCAGGTGACTCGGATGGTGATGAACCCCATGGCCAAGAGCTCCGCGTCACGGATGCGATCGAACTCGAACTGGTTCCGGTCAGCGCCGTGGGCAGTCCAACCATCGCACTCGACGATGACCTTGCTGCCCGTGATCCAGAAGTCGACCTCGTATCGACCAACGCGCGCATGGAATTCAGCTTTGGGCAGGTCGAACATCGCGAGGATCTCACCCATCAGAGCCTCCAGGTCGCTATCCGCAGGCTGATCGTCGAGCGACCAGTGATCCAACGCGCTGCGCAACGCGACGACTCCGTGACGGCCGTGCTGTGAATGCCGAACGACAGCAGCCCGAACGGCCCGAGGTGTCACAAGGCCATCGACAACGAGCCTGACCAGTGCGGGGTAGACACTCGATGGATCGACCGCACCGAGGTCGAGCAGTGTCCGCAAGGGATCCGTCGTGCGGACGCCGAGGCGCCAGACCGGCCGCAACTGTTTCATGTCCCGAGGCCGATGGACGACGACGTATGAGATCCGCGCTTGCCTGGTGCGCCTGGGCAAGATGATGTCGATTGGATCGTTCGGAGGCCTCTCGACTCCCCACAGAAAAGAGGCCGATCGATGCGACGCAAGGGCATCGGGTCCTGCGGCCATGACTGCTGCCTCGATCCTCATCTCCATGGTCGTCGGTGCCCCGAACAGCCTCATCACGTTCCGGTGCTTCAGATCGACGTCGCCTGCGGCGGCAGCGGCGTTCCATTGCCGACGGGTCAAGCCGGACTTCTCGAACGGCACCAGTCCTCGATGCCGGCTTGCGTGTCGATCCAATCGTTGTAGGTCCATACCCATGAATGCACGCCCGATCCCCAACACTGGAACCGTCAGTAGGAACTCATGATCTGGGCGCCAGCCACCCGCTGGGAACAGGGCATGTGAGATGACCTTGGCGCCCAGATCGTTTGGGGCGGGGGGCGGGGGCGGGGTTACTTCTGGCAGCGGGGGCAGAAGCAGGTCGAGCGCCCTCCTGAGACGATCCGCACGATGTCGGCCTTGCCGCAGGTGAGGCAGCGTTGCCCGGCCCGGTCGTAGACGCGGTGGTCGAGTTGAAAGCTGCCGCCGTCGCCCATCACGTCGACGTATTGGGTGTCAGACAGGGTGCTGCCGCCGGCCTGGATGGCCGTTTCGAGGATCGAGTGGATCGCCTCGTGAAGCCGGCGGATCTCGACGGGCTTCAACCTGTTCGACAGACGATCCGGCCGCAACCGGGAACGGTGCAGGATCTCGTCGCAGTAGATGTTGCCGATCCCAGCGATCACGTGTTGGTCGAGCAACAACGGCTTCAACTGCCGGGCACGACCGCCCAGAATGGCCCTGAGCTGGGCGACGGACAACCCGTCGGTGATCGGGTCGATGCCCAGGCGTGCCAGCTCGGGCAGTTCAACTTCTACGTGGTCGGGATCGAACACGACCATCTCGCCGAACGTGCGCGGATCGACGAACCACAGCTCCTGGGTCGGCTCGCCGGCGAGGTGCAGCACGACGTGGGTGTGATCGGGACGGTGCGATCCGGTTTCGCTGACGAGCACGCGACCACTCATCCGCAGATGGATCATCAGCGAGTCACCTGTGTCGAGCGAGCAGACGATGTACTTGCCGCGACGCCCGATCGACGTGATCGTGGATCCGGTCAGACCGTCGATCAATGCCTGCCGTGACGTTCGGCGAACCGTTCGCTCCCGTCCCACCTCGACCCGATCGATGCGACGACCGACGACAAACGAGACCATTCCGCGACGAACGGTCTCGACCTCCGGCAGTTCGGGCATGACTAGCTCTCGGCGGACAGCACGTCGTAGGCCTGTGATGCCGCCTGTTGCTCGGCCAGCTTCTTCGACTTGCCCTCTCCGGCGCCTAGTGCAATCCCGTCGACCAGCACCGTCGCTTTGAACGTCTTGGAGTGGTCGGGACCGGACTCGGTCAGGATGTAGACGGGCGCTGTGTCGTAGAGCCGGGCGGTGAGCTCCTGCAGCACGGTCTTGTGATCCAGCCGATCGAGCTGACCAGCGGCAGTCTCGAGCCGCTGGCTGAACAACCGCGACACAAGCGATTTGGCCGCGTCGACTCCGCCGTCGAGGTAGACCGCGCCGAGCACGGCCTCGAGGGCGTCGGAGAGGATCGATGGCTTCTGGCGACCGCCGGCCGCGTCCTCGCCCTTGCCAAGCAGCAGCCATTGGCCGAGCCCGATCGTCTCGGCGACGTCCGCCAAGGCGGTTGCGTTGACGACACTCTTGCGAAGGTCAGTGAGCTTGCCCTCGGGGAGATCGCCATGGCGCCGGTAGGCGATCTCGGCTACGACCCACCCGAGCACCGCGTCGCCGAGAAACTCGAGCCGCTCGTTCGAGGGCTGCCCTCCGACCTCGGCGCACCACGATCGATGTGCCAATGCCCGCCGAAGCAGCGACAAATCAGAAAATTCATAGGCAAGTCGTCGGCTGAGCGTCTCGAGGCCGCCCGTTACGTCTGTGGTGCTCACGCTTCCCGGACGCGGCCATAGACGTAGTCGACAGCGTCGCGGACCGTCTTCAGGTCGACGAGATCCTCGTCCTCGATCCGAAACCCGACGGAACGCTCGCTGAGATCCTCCTCCAGTGCCTCGACCAGCTCGATCAGCGCCAGAGAATCAGCGTCGAGGTCATCGACGAACGACTGCCCCTCGGAGATGGTCGACGGCTCGATTTCAAGGATGTCGGCGAGGTTGGCGCGGACGATCTCGAAGACTTCATTGCGGTCGAGCGGACCCTGTTCGACATCGGTCTCGGCAGGCACAGGTGAAACTCCTCGGTGTTGTTAAACAGCGCGGGAGCCTAGCGCCTCAGCTGGGGTTGGATGAGTCGAAGGCTGTCGGCTCGTGCGCCGCGATCGCAACACGGATCTCGTCGACGAGACGATGTTCGACCATCTCGTGAGCCAGCTTGATGGCGTTGAGCATCGCCTGCGACGTGGACGAACCGTGGCTGATGATGCACACACCGTCGACACCGAGCAGCATCGCCCCGCCGTACGTATCAGGACTGACTTGCGCGTAGAGCGGCAGCAAGGCCGGCAGAAGCGCGTCCGCATGCGGTTTGTAGTGCGGCTCGGCGGCGAATGCCTCGAGCAACGCGTTGAGGATCACCCGCAAGCTGCCTTCGAGGGCCTTCAGCACCACATTGCCCGTGAAGCCGTCGGTCACGATGACGTCTGCGGTCTTCTTCATCACGTCGCGTCCTTCAACGTTACCGACGAAACGGATGCCGCTGGCGGTCGACAGCAACTCGTACGCCTCTTTGCGAAGCGTGTCGCCCTTGCCGGGCTCCTCGCCGATCGACAAGAGGCCAACCGAGGGGCTGTCGATCCCGAACCGGTGACGGGCGTAGACCGAACCCATCTGCCCGAACTGCACCAACCATTCGGGTTGCACCTCGGCGTTGGCGCCGGCATCCAGAAGGATGTTGGGAGTGTGGCCGGGAACCGGGATCGGCGTGGCGATCGCCGGGCGGTTGACACCTTTGATGCGACCCATCCGCAACAGAGCAGACGCCATGGT
>JANMMQ010000299.1:0-8616 GCA_031373465.1 Ilumatobacteraceae bacterium
GCCGCGTGATCGAGGTAGGTGAAGCCGTCGTGCACGGCCCTCAGGCTACGCCCGCCCATTGGCCATCGACAGCCCTCGTGGTCGAAGATGTGCCCCATGGATGGCTACACCGGTTCGACGTATGGAGATGCGTTTGCCGACGTCTACGACGACTGGTACCAGCACATAACCCCCGTCGACGCAACGGTCGACCTTCTCGCCGAAGTCGCCGGTGAGTTCGCGCCGCTCCCGGTACTGGAGCTCGGCGTGGGAACGGGACGTCTGGCCATCCCGTTGGCGGCGCGCGGCGTCGACGTCGTCGGTCTCGACGCCAGCACGGCGATGCTCGGCAAGTTGTCCGAGCACGACACAACGGGGGCAGTTCGCACGTGTCTCGGCGACATGGTCGAGGATCAGCCGGCCGGCCCGTTCGGGCTCGTCTTTGTCGCGTTCAACACGTTCTTCAACCTGCTCAGTGAAGACCGCCAACAGGCATGCTTCGCGGCCGTCGCGCAACGATTGGTTCCGGGTGGTGTTTTCATGATCGAAGCATTCGTGCCGGAGCCCCAACCCAGTCCATCGGTCGGTGTCCGATCGATGACGGCGGACTCCGTCGTCTTGAGCGTCAGCACTCATGACGACGCGGCGCAGACAGCGCAAGGTCACTTCATCTCGTTCAGCGAATCGGGAGGTGTGCGCATGCGGCCGTGGGCGATTCGGTACGCCACAGTCGATCAACTCGACGCCATGGCGGTTCTGTCGGGATTTCGTCTAGCGGAACGATGGGAAGACGCGGAACGCGCGCCGTTCACCGCCGACAGCGCCCGACACGTCACCCTCTATCGCACAATTCACAGCCCCGTCCGTCCCTAACACAGTGCAACGTCCTAAGCTGAAGAGCGCTGTGAGTCAACTGCGTCTGAATCCTCTCACCGGGCGGTGGGTAACGATCGTGGCCGAGCGTGCTGAACGCCCGACCGATTTCGCTCCCCGTGTCGTCCAGGTCGAAGCTGATCCTGATCGGCCATGCCCTTTTTGCCCTGGCAACGAAGAAGTAACGCTTCCTGCGCTCGAGACCGTCGACAAGGGCGGCACGTGGCGCATGCGTGTGATCCCCAACCTGTACCCCGCTTTCGACGGTGACCAACCGTTCGCGGTTCACCACAGGGGGCCGGTGCACGTCGAGGCCGAAGCCAGTGGCACACACGAAGTCTTCGTCCTCACCCGCGATCACAACGCCGGCATCCACGCCATCAGCGATGCCGATGCCGCCGAGATGATGCTCGTCCTCAAGCGTCGCTTCCTCGAGCATGCTGCCACGGCAAACGTCCGCTACACGCAGGCAATCATCAACCATGGCCGCGAAGCAGGCGCATCGATCGCCCACCCTCATGGTCAGTTGTTGGGCCTGCCGTTCGTGCCGGGCGAGCTGCTCGAAGAGCAACGCGCGTTCAGCCGATTCGAGGGTGGCTGCATCCTGTGCGCCACAATCGAGGCCGAGCTCAACGAGGGTGAGAGAGTTCTCTTCTCGAACGACGACGTGGTTTGCGTCTGCCCGTACTGGAGCGGTACTCCATACGAGTTGCTCATCATCCCGCGCAACCACGAGCTCCATCTGACGGATGCCAGCGACGCGTCATTGGCCTCCGTCGGCAGGTCCATCCGCGATGCCATCGAGGTGTTGCGCGAGACGCACGGCGATGTGTCCTACAACGTTGGGTTCCACACGGCTCCTCACCACTACAACGGTTCGTTCCACTGGCACGTTCACCTGTGGCCGAAGCTCGTCACCACTGCAGGGTTCGAGCGTGGCACCGGCGTGATGATCAACATCGTCTCGCCCGAGGCGGCAGCCAAGCAGCTGCGCCGCCAATCCGTCAAGGCCTGAGCCTCACCCGCGTGGCACGGCTCAGAGTCGCGATCGACATCGCGGCGTCGCGATCAGAGGTGTGGAAGATCGTCGAACCGATCGAGGATCACGTGGAGTGGATGCACGACGCTGTCGCCATTCGGTTCCAGACCGACCAGCATCGTGGTGTCGGTACGACTTTCATGTGCGACACGAAGGTCGGTCCGTTCCGACTCGTCGACCGCATGGAGATCACCGAGTGGACGCCGGGCGAGGCAATGGGCGTGCGCCACATCGGCATCGTCACGGGGACGGGGCGGTTCACGTTGAGTGCGATCGATCTCGGCCGGCGCACCAGATTCGCCTGGGACGAGTCGTTGGTGTTCCCGCGGTGGTTGGGCGGCCCGGTTGGTGCGACTATCGGTGGCCGCTTCGTCCTGCGAGCGATATGGAAGCGCAACCTGCGAGCGCTGAAACAGATCGCCGAATCGCACGTCGCCCCGTAGACCTGTCAACTGAGCGCGCGGACCGCGGCGGTGACGCCGGCCCCGATCACGATCACCAAGATCAGCGGGGCTCTGCGCCATGCGACGACGACGGCAGCGCCGACGCCCGCAACTCGGGCATCGATCTGCAGGTGCTGGCCGATGCTGAACGTGTCCTTGAAGACGAGCGCCGCGATCAACGCTGCCGGGATCAGGCCGAGACACCGCTCGAGCACCTGCGGCAGCGAGCGGTCGCCGATCAGAACGAGACCGAGCACCTTGAAGAAATATGCACCGGCGGCCAGCGCGAAGACGAGCGTCCATGTCATCGCGGCACGCCGACCAAGACCGCGAGTGCTGCGCACAGGATCGGGATGCCCACTGGTACGAAGGGGATCAACGATATGCAGATTGCCGCTCCCAACGCGGCTGCCAGCAGGCTTCGCCGCTGACCGAGCAGCGGCCACACCATTGCAACGTACGCCGCTGGGAACGCAGCATCGAGCCCGAAGGTCTTTGGATCGAGGGCCGTGCCCACGATTGCACCGAGCAACGTGCCCAGGTTCCAGAACACATAGATGCTGCAGCCGGTTACCCAGAACGCGGTTCGCTGGGCGACGGGATCGGTCTGTGCTGCCGCCATCGCTGTCGATTCGTCAATGGTGAGTTGTGCGGCGATCAGTTTCTTGCCGATCGATCCGTCGAGGCGTCGCGCCATCGCCAATCCGTACACACCGTTGCGTGCCGCCAGCAGCAACGCTCCACCCAACGCTGACGCGGTCGATCCGCCGGCTCCGACGACGCTGACCGCAGAGAACTGGCTGGCGCCGGTGAACACCAGCAGCGAGATCACGCACGCCTGAGCGACGGAGGCTCCGGCAGTGACGGCGCCGACCCCGAACGACGCGCCGAAGACGCCGACGGCCAGGCTGAGTGTGAGGCTTGCGGTGACGACAGAGCGCATGCGCGGGTCGCGCAACGCTTCGATCACGGGCGAACCGACCCGAGCAGGACAACCCCGAGCGGTGGCAGATCGAACTGAGCAGAGGCGGGCTGGCCCTGCCAAGTGAACTGGGTTGTAGCCGTGACGGTGTCGAGCGCGCCGCGATATCCCGATCCACCGAACTGCACGCTGTCGGAATCGACCAGCACGCGCCACTCGCCGGGCCACGGTAACCCGACTCGATGGCCTGGCCGAGGGACCGGGGTGAAGTTGGCAACGCACGCAACCGCTTCGGCGCCGGCATGGCCCCATCGCAGAAAGGCGAACACCGAGTGCACTGCATCGTCGGCCTCGAGCCACTGGAAGCCCGTCGGCTCGTGATCACGCTCCCAGAGCGATCGCCACTGGGTGGCCGTCCGATTGAGCTCAGCCAGAAGGTCGCGCACGCCGCGATGTGGCGCATGATCGAGCAGATGCCAGGGCAGGCCGCCAGCGTCGTTCCATTCCGTCCACGGCGCCAGTTCGGCACCCATGAAGACCAGCGGCGCGCCGGGCATCGCCCACATCCACGTGAACATCGAACGGAGGTTGGCGAACTTCTGCCAATCGTCTCCGGGCATCTTGCCGAGCAGGCTGCCCTTGCCGTGCACGACCTCGTCGTGACTCATCGGCAGCACGAACCGCTCGCTGAACGCGTACAGCAGTCCGAACGACATCTCGCGGTGATGCCAGCGCCGATGGACGGGATCGGTGCTGAAGTAGTTCAACGTGTCGTGCATCCAGCCGAGGTTCCACTTGTGGGTGAAGCCAAGGCCACCGTGCTCGAGGGAGTGGGTGACCTTCGGCCAGGCGGTGCTCTCCTCGGCGATCATCATCGCGGTGGTCACCTCCTCGGTGACGGTTTCGTTCAGCTGTCGCAGGAAGCTGATGGCATCCAGGTTCTCGCGGCCCCCGAGCTTGTTGGGTACCCAGCCACCGGGACCGCGCGAGTAGTCGAGGTACAACATGCTGGCCACAGCGTCGACGCGCAGGCCGTCGATGTGGAACTCGTGAAGCCAGTAGAGGGCGTTGGCGATGAGGAAGTTGCGCACCTCATGGCGGCCATAGTTGAAGACCAGCGTGCCCCAATCCGGGTGTTCACCCTGCCGCGGGTCGTCGTGCTCGTACAGCTTCGTCCCGTCGAACAGAGCAAGGCTCCAGTCGTCGCGAGGGAAGTGGGCGGGCACCCAATCCAGGATCACGCCGATGCCCCGCTGATGGAGCTCGTCGACGAACGCCCTGAAGTCATCGGGGGTACCGAATCGAGCAGTCGGTGCGTAGTAGCCGGTGACCTGATAGCCCCAGGACCCACCAAAGGGATGTTCGGCGACGGGCAGCAACTCGACGTGCGTGAAGCCCAACGCGGAGACGTGATCGGCGATCTGGTGAGCCAGTTCCCGGTACGAGTACACGCCGTGGCGCCACGACGCGAGATGCAACTCGTATATCCGTAGCGGCTTGCCGGGGCCATGCCCGCGGGCGGCCATCCACGAGTCGTCGCTCCAGACGTGTGCACCGGGAGAGGCGACGACGCTGGCCGTGGCGGGCGGGCACTCTGTGGCGTACGCCATGGGATCGGCCTTCAACCTCGTCTTGCCGTCTCGCGATTCGATCGCGAACTTGTAGCGGTAGCCGGGAGCGGCCGACTTGGAGATTCCCGCCCAGACACCCGACTCTCCCTGCTGCGTCAGCTCGTCGCCGTCGACCCAACCGTCCCAGTCGCCGACGACCCGAACCGACTTCGCGTTGGGCGCCCACACAGCGAACTGCACCCCGCCCTCGGGAAGCGGATGGGCGCCGAGCCACTCCCACAAGCGTCGATGCGTGCCCTCGCCGAAGAAGTGGAGATCGTGTTCACCGAGCAGCACGACGGAAGCGTACGTGACCCGACGCGCGGCTACGGTCCACCGTTGATGCGCATCCTGATGTTGTCGTGGGAGTATCCACCGCGGGTCGTCGGTGGCATCGCTGCGCATGTCGACGGACTGGCGCGAGCCATGGCCCGCGCCGGCCACGACGTGGTCGTGTTCAGTCTCGATCACCCCAAAGTGGGCGACGACGAGATGATGGAAGGCGTGCGCGTGCTCCGCGCCAACGCTGACCTGCCATGGCTTCCTGACGACTACCTGGTCGCCACGATGGCCTCGGCCAACCATCAGCTGACACAGTTGGCCGCACGCCTCGGTTCGTGGAGGCCCCAGGTGATCCACGCCCACGACTGGCTCGTCGCCTGGACGGCTGACACCCTGAAGACGCTGTGGGGCGTGCCACTGGTCGCGACCATCCACGGCACCGAGCGGGGCCGGCACGGAGGCTACGTTCCGCAGGGAACGCCGGCGGCGATCAACGCCGTCGAGTGGTGGCTGACGTTCCAGGCTCAGCAAGTGATCGCCTGCTCGAAGTTCATGGTCCGTGAGGTGACCGACGGCTTCGAGCTCGACTCCGAAAAGGTCAACCTCGTCCCCAACGGCGTCGACACCGGTCAATGGCATTCGCCAACACCTCGCTCCTCGAACGGACGCGAACCGCTGGTCGTGGCGTGGGGTCGGATCCAGTACGAAAAGGGGTTCCAGGTGCTCACGAGGGCCATCGGCCACCTCCGTCACCGGCTCCCCGACATCCGCTGCGTCATCGCCGGGCGCGGCACCTATCTCGCCGAGTTGCAGACGCAGATCGACATGGAAGGTGTAGGTGACCTGGTTCGACTGGCCGGGTTCGTGCCCGACGACGAGCTACGGCAGCTGCTTCAACGCACAGGTTGCGTCGTCATCCCCTCGCTCTACGAGCCCTTCGGGATCGTTGCGCTGGAGGGCATGGCCGCTGGCGCGCCGACCATCGTCGCCCGAACAGGTGGGCTGGCCGAGATCGTCGAAGGCACCGGCGCGGGTGTGCTGTTCGAGCCCGGCAACCACGTCGCCCTGGCCAACTGCATCGCCGACGTGTTGAGCCATCCCGAGGTCGCTGACCGCATGCGCACCAAAGCCGCGTCGCTCCTGGCAGGGCGGTACACGTGGGACGCGATCGCAGCAACCACGCTCGGTGTCTACAACAAGGCGAAGCGCGGCTAGATCGGACCGTGGGGCCGAGGTGGCCTGCGGCAAGCCCGACTAAACTCGTCCGATGCGCGCTGTCCGCCAGTTCAACGTCGTTCCGGCTATCCCGACGCGTCTCGCCCCACTGAGCTCGCTGGCCAACAACCTCCACTGGATCTGGGATCGCAGAACGCGGGCGTTGTTCGCCCGGTTGGATCCGGACCTGTGGGAGTCAAGTGGTCATGATCCGCTGCGGTTGATCGCCGGGATCAGCAACAGCCGTTGGCTCGAGTTGGCCGACGATGCCGAGATCATCTCGCTCACCGATGCAGCGGCTGACCGTCTCGCCCAAGCGACGACCGAGCCGCGGTGGTTTCAGGGGCGCCCGAAGGGACCGCTCGATCTCGTCGCCTACTTCTCCCCCGAGTTCGGGCTCAGCGAGACGCTGCCCCAGTACTCCGGGGGCCTGGGCATCCTCGCCGGCGATCACCTCAAGGCGGCCTCCGACCTCGGGTTGCCGCTGGTGGGGATCGGCCTGCTCTACGCGGAGGGGTACTTCCGCCAGAAGCTCAACGCCGACGGGTACCAGGAAGAGCGGTTCCCTCGCCTCGATCCGCACGGCCTGGCGCTGACCCCGACGGGGATTCAGGTATCGGTCGATATGGCCGACGAGGTCGCCAGGCTCAACGTCTGGCAGGTCCAGGTCGGAAGGGTCAACCTCTACCTGCTAGACGCCGCAGTCGACACCAACAGCCCCGAGATCGCCGCAATCACCAACCGCCTGTACGGCGGCGACATCGAGCATCGGCTGCGGCAAGAGATGGTGCTCGGCATCGGCGGTGTCCGCGCTCTGCGGGCCCTCGGTCTCGATCCGCAGGTCTTCCACACGAACGAGGGCCACGCCGGCTTCCTGTCTCTCGAACGGATCCGCGAACTGGTCGAGTCCGGCCTGACTTTTGTCGAGGCAGTCGAGGTGGTCCGCGCCGGCGGTGTCTTCACCACCCACACCCCTGTCCCGGCCGGCATCGACCGCTTCCCGCATCATCTGATGGAGAAGTACTTCACGTCGTTCGCCGAGTCGCTCGGTGTCGACTTCGAGGAGTTGATGGCTGTCGGCCAGCGCCCTGACGAGCCCGACGACGACCGCTTCAACATGGCCGTGATGGGAATGCGGCTCGCCGGCCGCAGCAACGGTGTCGCCCAGTTGCACGGCGCTGTCAGCCGGGAGATGTTTCACGGATTGTGGCCCGACGTCACCGTCGATGAGGTGCCGATCGGCGCCATCACGAACGGCGTGCACGCCCACACGTGGGTCAGCGACGGCATGGCCGATCTGCTGTCCAGCAGTGTCGGCCCGGTGTGGGACGGGGCCGACAAGGCGTCGTGGGCCGGGGTCGCCAAGCTGGCGCCCAACGAGATCTGGGCCACCAGGGAGAAAGGACGCGCCGACCTGGTGACGTTCATCCGCTCCAACTTCGGTGAAGCCCTGCTCGATCCACACGCGCTGACGATCGGGTTCGCCCGCCGCTTCGCCACCTACAAGCGCGCCACTCTGCTGTTGTCGCAACCCGATCGTTTACGTCGTTTGCTGCTCGACGCCAACCGGCCTGTGCAGTTCGTCTTCGCCGGCAAGGCCCATCCAGCGGACCAGCCGGGCAAGGACATGATCCGCGAGATCGAGATGTTCGCCCGCCAACTCGATGTCGGCAACCGCGTCGTGTTCCTACAGGACTACGACATGGCCGTAGCCCGAACGATGTTGCACGGCTGCGATGTTTGGCTCAACAACCCGAGGCGGCCACTCGAAGCCTGCGGTACCAGCGGAATGAAAGCCGCACTCAACGGCGTCCTGAACTGCAGCATCCTCGACGGCTGGTGGGACGAATGCTACGACGGCCACAACGGGTGGGCCATTGCATCCGCCGACGACGATGCCGACATGGATCGACGCGACCAGCGTGAAGGGACGAGCCTGTTCGGTCTGCTCGAGCGCGAGATCGTGCCGCTGTTCTACGACCGCAACACCGAGGGGGTGCCGGTCGAGTGGATCAACAAGATGAAGGACAACTGGTGCTCGCTCGGACCGTTCGTCACGGCGGCGCGCATGGTTCGCGAGTACACGTCAACGCTCTACGAACCTGCGGCAGCCAGCGCGCTGACGATGATCCAGGACAACGGTGCGCGGGGCAAGGCGCTGGCACATTGGAAGACCCACGTCCGGGACTCGTGGCCCGATGTCAAGGTCGTCGATCTCGACATCGACACGTCCGCTGCGCACGAAGGCGACGA
>JANMMQ010000303.1:0-8168 GCA_031373465.1 Ilumatobacteraceae bacterium
GGCGATCACCGCATTGGCGGAGATCCGACCGGCAACGAAGTTGACACTGGACGCAAGAGGCATGTTCCCGCATGGGAACACGGTGACAAACCCAGAACCCGTAGCGTTGTCAACGGTCACGTTCAACGAGACTGCGGCAACACCGATGGCCGGGATGTGCCCGGCGATGCCGGT
This sequence comes from Ilumatobacteraceae bacterium, assembly GCA_031373465.1. Lineage (GTDB taxonomy): Bacteria > Actinomycetota > Acidimicrobiia > Acidimicrobiales > Ilumatobacteraceae > JAENVT01. Next base: position 175 of record JANMMQ010000303.1, read on the forward strand.
AAGAGCGACGTCGAGCACATTGAGGCCACCGACCTTGGTCTTGGCGACATCCAGCAAGCCAAGCTCGCCGGGCCGGGTGTCAAACGCCCGGAACGGATCGACAGCATGGAAGGCGGAGATCCCCGGATGAGGCACTCCAGGTCCAGGCGATGGGCCTGGTCCGGGAGGTGTCACGACAATGAGTGGGAATGTCACGTCGAAGTTCAACGAGCTGTTGCCGGCCGAGTTGGCGACCAGCACCGGACCGGCGAGAGCGTTAGCTGGCACGGTCACCCGGATCTGGGTCGACGACAGCACAGAAGCCGGTGCGATCGCCAGTCCACCACCGACTGCGGTGAAGCTCACCGTGGTCGTCGTCGTGAAGTTGACGCCGTTCAACAGAACAGTGGTCCCTCGTTGGCCTGACGGCGGGGTGAACCCGGTCAATGTCGGGCCAGGATTCACCACGGTCGGTGAAGTCACCGTGAAGGGCATGGTTACCGTACCGCTCGCGGTGGTGACCGTGATGTTGCCGGAGGCTGCAAAGGCAGGCACCTGTGTCCGGATCTGGATGCTCGACGAGGGAGACATCGCCGGCGCCAAGAGGCCTCCGGCGGTGCTGTTGAAGACAATCGTCGCTCCGCCCAGGTTTGTACCAACGATGATCAGCTCGGCACCGGCGGCGCCCGACCCTATGAGCCGGGTGATCGTCGGCTGAGGACCGACAACGCTCAGGGTTGTATCGGTGGCGGGTGGTGCAACGGCAGTTGTGACGGTCACGGCGATGTTCGCACCGGGCGTCACAGTCAGCGGGACGATCGCTGTCACGGTATTGACGTCGACAACGTTGAACGTTGCGGCGATACCACCGACCGTCACAGCGCTGGTCGTTGCCAGATCCGTGCCGAAGATGGTGATCTCTGCCCCCCGAGCAACGCCCGGCGTGTACACCTCAGTGATCGTCGGAGCGCCGATGCCTGTGCCTACAAGGGACACCTGGATGTTGGTTGCATCGGTGGTGATGTTCAGCTGGGCCGTCAACGGACCCGCCGAGGCCGGCGAGAACGACACATCGACGGTGCAAGTAGCGTTTGCAGCCAAAGTGGTGCAACCCGATGCTGCGCTGAACGATGTCGCATTCGCTCCGGCGATGGTGGGAGCGGAAAGCGTCACGGTTCCACCGCCGTTGTTGGTCAAGACAACCGGCAACGTGGCTCCTGCGGTAACGATGCTTGTGGCCGGGAAAGCCAGTGACAACACTGACTGGCCCACCGACGGGAGCGGGAGCGTAACCAACGGCAGTGCGACGGCCAGCGGAACAACCTCGGCGGGAACGCTGCAGGTCAGTCCTGTGAGCGTTCCGTTGCAGAAGCTGAACTGCTCGATGTTGCGAAGCGTGTCGATGCCGTCGGGGCCCGACACGACGACAGCGTCGCCCTGGGTCGGATCAACGGTAACGACGGAGCCAGCAGCCAGACCGGAGAAGTATGCCGTGTCGCAGTTCTGTGGTGATGCGGCGCCACAGTCGGGAGCCGTTACTACCGGCGTGATGATCTCGCGAGTGGCGACGATGAAGCCGGGGTTCACGAGCCCGGAGAACACTGCCTGCTGCAGGGGCATACCGGTGGTGCCCGGACCGAAGTTGCCGGTCAGCGCTGCGTGCTCCATGAGGTCGGTCGAACCGATCTCGAGCGCTGGATCCAGCGGGTTGCGAACACTCAGGCGGACGTTCAGGTAGCGGTCACCGTCGATGATGTCATTGGCGCCACGACCTTCGATGCTGTCACTACCGAGGCCGCCGATGAGGATGTCGCCCTCGGCCCAGACGTTACCGGCGGGGTTGACCACAGTTGGATTGACGCCTGTCAGCGGACAGAACTTGTTTATCGAGGCATCAATTACGGGCTGAAGCGGGGAGGGGAACGTTGTCACCAGCGCGCTGAGACCATGGATGCGGGCAACACCGGCGGCGTCAAGAGCGTCACAACCGACGAAACCTGCGCCGCCAATCGCGCTCGGGGCAATGGATGTTCCCTTGATGTCGTCGTTGAAGCCGGCGCCGGAGTCGCCTTCGGTCTCCTGCCAACGGTCACGGTTGACGACCACCTGGATCGGAACACCGACCAGGTTGTTGTTGATCTCCATGTCGTCGACAGCCGAGACGGTGTTGTACTGATGGAATGCCCAGTCGAAGCCTGCGGCACCGGCGTTGCGATCGACAGCGGAGTTCTGAGCCATCAAGTCGTCGCCACCTTCGGCGTCGTAGTCGTTCTCGCCGACCTGCCCGACGAAGATGTCGTTGCCTGGCGCGACCTGGGCCGGATCATCGAAGAACGGAGCCGAGTGGTCGCCGATCAGCAAGTCCTGCCCGGACCCGCCCTGAATCCAGTCGTCGCCACCGTCACCAAAGACGGCGTCGGCCCCCTGTCCGGAGATGATGAAGTCGTTGCCAGGACCGGCAAAGGCCTCGTTGTCATTGGCTCCACCGTTGATGAAGTCCTGGCCGTCACCGCCCATGAAGATGTCGAGGCCGAGACCTCCATCGAGAGCGTCGTTACCTGGACCACCCTTCAAGACATCGTCACCGCCGAGATCGGTGATGATGTCGTTACCGTCGCCACCGAGAGCGACGTCGTCGCCACCGTTGCCTTCGATGATGTCGTTACCGCCACCACCCCAGAAAGTGTCGTTGTCATTGCCGCCGAAGATTCGGTCGGTGGTGGCCGTGCCGTTGAACACGGACTGGCCGTTGATCCCTACCGGATCGACGGTATTCACCTGCCGATATTGGATGGTCCCGTCGGGCTTGCGTAGGAGCAGCCTGTTCTCGTTGCAGTCGCTGGTCACCAGGTCGTCGTTGACGGCGATGCCACCCATGATCGCACTGCCCGGAGAAGCCGGCGAGACGATGCTGCCGATGTTGAACTTGCAGTCAGCCGTGGCGAAGGCGTCGGCCTTCAATGAAATGGTGCCATCGGTGTTGCGCATGATCAGCTCGGCAAACGAGTTGCCTTCCAGCTGCGAACGCAGGTTCATGCCGGGCGTGCGAGCTAGGTAATAGAAGCGGTCGCCATCCTGGAGGTTCTCCATCGTCGTCTGGAAGACGTAGTTGAACGTGGTGCCCAGCAGGCCGCCGAACAGGTTGGTGATCTCGGCCAGACCACCGACCCACAGATCGACGGAATCGAGACCCGTGGTGGTCACACCTGCGGAGCTTGCCCAAGCACCAGTGCTGAACATGAAATCAGCGGCATCGGTCGGGATCGCAGGATCGACCGGATTGGCCGGATCGACGATCAGCTTGGCGGCGGCCCTCTTGGTGGCCAGCGTCGTCGCGCCGACGATCGTCGGGTGCGTGCCATAGGCGGCGATGAAGTTGATCAGCGACTCCGGGTGCTTGAGGTGCTGACCGAAGTCGGACCAGCTCGTGTACGGCGCCAGTTGACCGTCATTGGTGCGGGCAAAGATCTGCCGGCGCACATCGTTCAACGGCGGGATGCCCGCGTCACGCGCACGCGTCATGTTCAGGGTCGGCAGATCGAGGGGCAGGCCCAAGAGGTTGCTGCGCAACGTGTCGGTGACGAACTCGTCGAGCTCGTTGCCGGCCTGGTCCGATGAACCCATGACAATGGAACCGGCCGCCTGCTCGGGGGTGAGCCATCCTGAAGAACTGCACGGCGGCGTGTTGCACGTACCGTGAGCGTTGAAGAACTCTGGTGGGTTCAGGAACGCATGAAGCAACGGGGTCGAGTTGTCGGTCCCGTCCATGTTCGTGCGAGCGACATCCTCATCGAGCATCGAGTGTCCGAAGCGATAGACGGCATGGGCGAACTCGGCAGGGATCGCCGGGTTGATGTCTGTGGAGTACAAGTGGAAGGGCCGGATCAACGGCTGGATCTTCCGGCCGAACTCCTCGAAGACCAGGTGCTGATACTGCATCTCGGTGATGAAACGGGCTGCCTGGAACAGGCGCTCACCGTTCCAACCGTCAGGCGAAGCTGCCACTGCCAGCTTCCACTGAGCCAGCGCCAGAACTCCGCTCGGGGAGGTGTCGGTCGTGAGGACATGCTTGATGTCATCGACGAGTCGGTCGTGTTCGTGGTGGAAGACCTGGTGGATCGTTGTCAGGGCGATGTTCTCGTTGCAACGGCCATCACCACAGGTGAAGTGGGCGTCGAGCATCTCGTTGTCGTACGTGCCGGGGGCCTGGCTGGCGAAGTCGGCAGAAGCAATGGCGTCGGCGTCAGGAGCCGGGGCGACCGGCGGGGTGGCCGGGTTGTGGTCGGTGTCCTGCGGGCTCGGGTTGGCGTTGTGGGCGATGTCGGTCAGGAACGGCGTGTCGAAGTGCAGCACGTTGGCCGGCACCGGAACCGGCGTGACGAGGTTGCCCTCGACCAGGCCCGTTGCTGTCACGTACTGCGGGAGCCCGCGAGCTGGGCCGGGGAGGAACTTGCCGTATGGGTCGGCGGCGATCATCGGGATGTTGGTGACATCGCTGTCGCGGAGCAGCAGCCCGAGCATGCCGGCGGCCTGTGCCTTTGTCGACGCCCACGTGGAGATTGCGCCTGTCGTGGCGGGACCGTCGGCGTCGTTGAGGGCCGTAAGTGGGCCGAGCAATTTGCCGGTGGCGACCGGGCGACCGGCCGCATTCAGCTGGTACTGGCGCAGGAACACCTGGTGCGACGAATGCGAGGTGTAGGTCTGGCTCTGGTCAACCCACGGGCTGTCGGTGTTGCTCGCATTCTGGATGTTGTCGGCCGTCTCGTCGACAGGCGTCGCAGGATTGTCGTTCAGGATGCCGTCGGGACCCGGCTGGTTCTGGGCCCGTGTGAGGACCATGAACCGCAGCGGCACCGGCAGATCATCAGCCGTGTTGAACACATGGTCCGGTCCGGCGACCAGCGGATCGTCGGCATTCAGCGGAACGAACACCGAGCCGCCGCTCTTGACCGTCTGGTCGACACCGTGGTCGAAGAACTGGCCGAAGAACGTGAACAGGCTGTTGTATGGCGGCGACAAGCCGACATCGGTCGTGACGTTCGGAATGAAGAGCGTTTGGTGTGCCGGCACGCAACCGACCGGCGTGGCCGGCACGACGTCAGTGGGCGGGTTGGAACCCGGAACCACGGCGCACGGGACCACGCCTGTATTGCCTTGGGTGCGGACCGGGAAACCGGCAGCAGCGACCGCGGCGGGGTTGGTCGACGTCTGATCGACGATCAGGTTACTGATCGTGCGCGGCTGAGAGTCGACGACCGAGCGGTTCGTCTTCTGGGCATATGACGTCGGTCCTGGCGCGCCGACCGGGAAGGCAGCGGTGATCGGCTCGGCGGCACGAAAGACCGGGCTGGTCAAACGCGGGAAGGGCTGATCGGCCTGAGCGAAGTGTGCATTGGCGGAGATGGGGAGCAGGTTGTTGCATCCTCCGTCGACAGTCCGCAGGCCATACGACGTGAGGTAGTTCGGGATCTGATCCTGGCCGGGCCCGACGAGTGCCTGGCAATAATCCGGATCGCCCAGCAGGTTCGGGTTGGCGGGCTGGGTAGCCTCGGTGCCCTGGATGGATCGCGAGTGGCGCTCGGAGATCTTGATCTGCTCGAGAATGAACGCCAAGTCGGACGGCGTCACGGTGAAACCGGAACCGACCGGCGCTGGTGCGGCCTGCACGGAGAGGCCGCTGCCAGTGACCAGGCCCGTACCCAACATGGCAAGTGCCGCTGCAACGGCACCACACCTGCGAATGCGGCCGCCACTCGATCTGGCGTGCCCCCCGGCCTTTGCCAGATTTTGTGGCGTTACCGCATGGTGGCGCGAATTGACGCGCGCGTGCTCAGAACCCCGTCCCAACATGGTTCCATCCTTCGTCCCCACTCCCCAACGCCCGTTGCCCCGGAGAGATTGCACGACTTTCCTGCGAATCGGAACATAAGTCAACTAGCCCTTAGCCACTCGCCCAAAGACCTGAAGTCGGGTCGAATGATTACGCACGATGACTTAAGCCATATTCGCTTTCGCACGATGCGTCAATATGTGCATCTCTCAGCGAGGTCTTATTGCGTTGGCGGGCGTGGGTCCAAAGGGTCGCGACCGAGGTTTTCGGCCTCCGCGGCAAGGGCTAACCACGACTCCTCGAGGGCGGCCACCCTCGACTGTGCCGCTACCAACTGGTTGCCCAGCTCCGACAACTCCCGGTGAGCGTTCGTGGTGCTCATCTCGGCCGCCAGCTTGTCGCGCGCGGCAACCGCAGAAGCCAGGTCGCGCTCGGCCTGGTTCAGCTGGCGGCGCAAAGTCGAGGGGCTTCGAGTCCCCGAAGCGCCTTGCGGACGCAACTTTGTCGCTGCGGACGTGCCTGGCCTGTTGGGAGCGACAAAGTTCAGGGGTTTGGGGGTTTCGGCGCGCTGGACCAGCCATGCCGCGACACCTCCACGGACCCAGCCCACGCCACCCTGCGCGTCGAGAGCCAGCAACTCGTCGGTGACCCTGTCGAGGAAGGCGCGGTCGTGGCTGACGGTGACAACGATCCCCGGCCAGTCGTCGAGGAAGTCCTCCATCGCCCGCAAGGTGTCGAGGTCGAGGTCGTTGGTGGGTTCGTCGAGCAGGAGCACATTGGGTTGGGGCACGAGCGTCAAGAGCAACTGCAACCGGCGGCGCTCCCCACCGCTCAACGTGCTGATCGGTGCGAACTGAGCATCACCGTCGAACCAGAAGCGCCGCATCAACGCGACATCAGCAAGCGATGGCTCACCCTTGTTACCTGCGATCGCGTCGCGTACGCGTTGGCTGAGATCGAGGTCTCGACCGAGCTGGTCGTAGTAGCCGATCTGCACTGTGGCACCACGATCAACCGTCCCGGAGGTCGGCATCAACCGGCCGGCTACGAGATCGAGCAGGGTCGACTTTCCTACGCCGTTGGCGCCGACCACCCCGACACGGTCTCCCGGCTCGAACACCAGCGAGAACGCATTCAGGACCGGCGTGCCGTCGGGCCACGCGAAGGCAACATCGGTCAGCTCGATGCCCTTCGATCCCAATCGCTTCGAGCCCATCGACAAACCAAGATCGCCCTCACGAGCAAGCGGCTGAGCTCTTCCTTCGACGAGCGCTGTGGCCGTGGCGATCCTGGCCTTTGGCTTCGAGGTTCGCGCGGGTGCACCGCGCCGCAGCCAGGCCAGCTCGCGCGTCGCCAGGTTCTTGCGGACTTGCTCGGCGACCTCGGCACGCTCCTCGCGTTCCGCCCGGCCGGCCAGGTAGGCGGCGTAGCCGGAGCCGGCGTGCCACCCAGCGGGAACGTGCAGGTACCCCGAGCCGCGATCCAGTTCGAGAACCTTGGTCGTGACCTTGTCGAGAACGTGACGGTCGTGGGTCACCAGGACCAGACCGCCGCGATACGCGGCGAGCCACTCTTCGAGGAACTGGATGGCATCGAGGTCGAGGTGGTTCGTCGGCTCGTCGAGGATCAACACCTCGTACTCGCTGACCAACAATCGCGCCAGAGCGGTTCGCTTTGCCTGACCACCGGACAACTCGCCGGTCGACGTGTCGAGCAGCGGCGTCATGCCCAGTCGATCGAGCATCGCCTCGCCTTGCCATTCGGCGCCAACTGCGTCGCGCACGGAGCCCGTCGACAGCGTGGGGTTCTGCGCGAGAAAACCGACCCGCGCCCCGCGGCCCCATCGAACCTCGCCCGACTCAGGTTGTAACTCCCCCGCCAGCATACGCAGCAAGGTGCTCTTCCCGGAGCCGTTGAGCCCGACGACACCGAGCCGGTCGCCATCGCTGATCGTCACGGAGACATCCGTGAACAACGGTCGGTTGGGCCGGCTGGCGGCGAGTCGTTCGGCGTCAATGAGGATCATGGAAGTGGTCGTTCGGGAGTGGTCGTTCAGAAGTGGTCGTTCAGAAGTGTTCGTTCAGAAGTGGTCGTTCAGAAGTGGTCGTTCAGAAGTGGTCGTTCAGAAGTGGTCGTTCAGAAGTGGTCGTTCAGAAGTGGTCGTTCAGAAGTGGTCGTTCAGAAG
>JANMMQ010000380.1:0-4111 GCA_031373465.1 Ilumatobacteraceae bacterium
GTCCAGGTGGGGAGTGTGCGGGGAAGTTTGAACATGCGACCAATATACCGCAGAGTGCTAACTATTGCAAGCATTACTTGGCAGTGCCTCCACTCTCCGTCAGGGTGGCAGTAGCCTGGCCGCCTCGTGGAAGCCGCCAACCAACTCGCCCCGCCGGTCGTGGCCGTCATGGTGGTTTTCAACCCAGGTGACTGGTTCGACGAGGTTCTGGAAGGGTTGGCGGACCAGGATTACGCCAATCTCAAGAGCCTGTTCCTCATTGTCGGCGAGCCAGGCGACATCCCGGACCGAGTGCGCGAGCGGGTGCCCAACGCCTTCGTCCGAGCCGTTGGCAACGTCGCCGGGTACGGCACGGTGGCCAATGAGGTGCTGCGACTGGTCGAGGGCGACAACGGTTTCTTCTGCTTCCTTCACGACGACGTCGCCCTCGACCCAAGCGCGATCCGTCTCCTCGTCGAGGAGTTGTACCGATCGAACGCTGGGATCGTCGGCCCGAAGCTGGTCTCCTGGGACGACCCGGGCATCCTTCAGCACGTCGGTATCGGCGTCGACCGCTTCGGCGAGACGGACAGCTTCGTCGAAGAGGGGGAGTTCGACCAGGAGCAGCACGACGCCGTACGCGACGTCTTCGCGTTGCCGTCGGCATGCCTGCTGATCCGCGCCGACCTCTTCAGGACGGTCGCCGGCTTCGACACGGCGATCGACTTCTACGGTGACGACGTCGACCTGTGCTGGCGCGCCCACCTCGGCGGCGCTCGCGTCGTCGTCGTGCCGGCGGCCAGGGCCCGCCATCGCGAGGCGCTGCCGGAGCGCCGCTCTGACCTGCGCCCGGCGCTGCTTCAGGCCCGTCACCGCATGCGTTCGATCGCCACCCTGACGGGCGCCCGGCGCCTTCCACTGTTGATCGTTCAACTGATCCTGGTGACGCTGTCCGAGCTCGTGGTCGGACTGCTGTCCGGCAAGCCGCGAGAGGCCTGGGCGTCGTTCCGGGCCATGTTCGGTCTCGTCCCGCGCCTGCCGGGAATCCTCGTGCGACGACGAGACGTCCGTGCGTTGAGACGCGTTCCCGACGGCGAGATCGCCGGATTGCAACTGCGCGGCTCGGCACGAGTCTCCGCCTATCTGCGAAGCCGCGACATGCGTCCGTCGCGCGGCGAGAGCTCCATCGAGCGACGATGGCGCCAGACAGCGGGGTCCGCGCCGATGTTGGCCTGGGTCTGCGTCCTCGTCCTGGTTCTCTTCGGCAGCCGCCACCTCCTCAGCGGGATACCGAGGTTCGGGGAGTTCCTGCAGCTGCGGTCGAGCCCGCGGGCGATGCTCACGGACTACCGATCCGGATGGTGGGGTCACGGCTTGGGCTCGACCACTCCGGTTCCCACGGGCGTGGCCCTTACGGCATTGGGCAGCACGTTCACGTTGTTTCACATGGGACTGCTGCAGACCGTTGGTGTGCTCGGCCTGCTGTTGGTCGGTTACCTCGGCATCTGGCGGCTCGCCAGCCTGTTCCCCACGGCGCGGGCGCGCATCGCCGCGCTCGTCGTGTATGCGGCTGTACCGCTGCCGTCGCAGCTGCTGTCGAGTGGGCGGTGGTCCGCATTGGTCTGCTACGCGACCGTCCCGTGGGTGATCCACCTCCTGCCGCGCAGCGCGGGGATCGAATCGTTCGACCGCGTTGATCATCTCGGCAACAGCGCTGACGGTCTTCGGGCGATTCCGGCGCGAGCTCGTCTGCGCATGTTGTGCCAACTGGCGTTGCTGACAGCGGTCACGTTCGCGTTCGTGCCGTCATTTGCGCTGCTGGTTGTCGCCATCTCGGTCGTCCTCGCGGTCACCACGTTGCTGGGCGGTGGTTCATGGCGGCCGGCGCTCATCATGGTCGGGATGGCGGCCGCGGCCGCACTGCTCGGATTTCTGGCCAACCTGCCGTGGTCGTCCTCGCTGTTCGGGCGCCACGGGTGGGATCTGATCGCGGGAGTACCGTCGCCCGTCGCCGACGGGTTGCCCGCAGGCGCTGTGGGCAGCCGCGCCTTGGGGGTCACCCGGCTCGCACGCTTCGGACTGGGCAACGGGCAATTCGGCATCCTCGCGATCGCTCTGTACCTGCCCGTGCTGGTTGCTCCGCTCGTCGCACGGAGTTGGCGGCTGACCTGGGCAATCCGCGCGGCCGGTCTGGTCGTCGTGTTCGGCTGGCTCGCGGTCCTCGACGACCGGGGCTTGAAGATCCGCCTTCCCGAGCCCGGCATCCTCCTGGCACCGGTAGCAGTCGGCCTCGCCCTGTCGGCAGCATGCATCGCCGCTGCCTTTCAAGACGACGTGCTCGCCGGTTCGTTCGGTTGGCGTCAACCGCTCGGTCTGCTCAGTGCGGCCGCAATCGCGATCGGTGCGCTGCCCGGCCTGACTGCGATCGGATCCGGGCGCTGGCGGATGCCGTCGCTCACGCTCACCTCGGTGCTCGGCCAGTTCGCCGAGAACCCTCCCGAAGGTGACTATCGGATCCTGTGGATCGGCAACCCTCAGGTCATGCCCGTACCGGCGTGGACGCTCGAGCCCGGCATCGGATACGCGATCACCGACGATGGCCCGCTCACCCAGTACGAGGCCTGGCCCGGGCGGCCGTCCAAGGCCGAGGCCGAGGTCGCATCGATCCTCGAGCAGCTCGCGTCCGAGTCCACGCTTCGTGGCGGGCGGCTGCTCGCGCCGTATGCGATTCGCTACATCGTGGTACCGATTGCCGACGGTGCAATCAGCTCCGTCGACCAGCCCCTGCCCCTGCCCAATGGTCTCATCGACGCGCTCGACGATCAGCTCGATTTCGCGGCGCCGCTGACTCGACCCCTCAACTTCCTCGTCTACGAGAACACGGCGTGGATCCCTACCCGCGCCCAGTTCAGCGAGGGCGCCGCCGACGCCACCCGCCATGCTGGCCTCGACTCACTGGCCCAGCTCGATCTGAAACCGCTGGTCACTCCCGTCGGCATCGGGGCCACCGACAACGCCGATGCAAACTTTGAAGTGCAACCCGGGGCGTTGACCGTGGCCACCGGCATCGACCAACGGTGGACGCTCGACCTTGCCGGCCAACAGATTGCGCCGCGCCCGGCGTTCGGCGCTACCACGGGATACGACATCACGACAGCCGGGTCGGCGACGCTCCACTACCGCACGTCAACGGCGCGCGCCGTCGCGCTCATCGGCCAACTGCTCCTGTGGTTGCTGCTCGCCCTCGGCATCAGCCGGTTCGACACGGCTTCTGTCACGCGCTGGAGGCGCCGCCGAGTGCGCACCGCCCCCGACGCACCATTGCTGTCCCTCGAGGCACCCATCAGTGCGCCGCCCATCGACATGCCAGTCGATGCAACGCTGTTCGCATCGATGAGCGATGACACGTTCCAGTCAGAGGCCGAGGCAAAAGTAGAGACGGAGACAGAAGCAGAGCCGGAGCACGAGCCTGACCCCGACGTGGAGAACCAGCCCTCCGAACAGCATCAGGCCGGTGTCGAATGATCGGGTTGCGCCGGTTCATCGCCGGAGTGATGGTCGCTGCCACGATCGTGGGAGTCATCTTTCTGCAGCGCTCTCGCCCTGTGCACAGCGTCCCTGCTGAGTTCTCCCGGCTGGGCAGCGCGACGATGCCGTTCGTGCCGAAGGGCGATTTCGTGACGTCCGCCTGGTTCTGTGCGGGGGTGCCGGTCGGAGGGGCTCAACTCGGTGGTTCTGCGATCGTCGCCAACCCTTCGGAGGTCACGCTGACCGGAAAGATCACGACATTCACCGACGCGCCCGACGTCGCCGCTGTCGCGGTGCCGTTCGAGGTGCCGGCGCGCGGAACAACTGTGTTCGACCTGGCCGCACTGCAGCCAGCGGGAACCTTCGTCTCGGCGATGGTCGAGATCTACGGGGGAGGTGGTTACGTCGAACAGCGCGCCGACAGCGCATCGGGCAGTGCCGTGTCTCCGTGCTCGAACTCGACATCGTCGACGTGGTACTTCGCCGACGGCTACACGGTCGAGGGCAGCAAAGAACAACTCGTCATCACCAATCCATTTCCGTCAGCGGCAATCGTCAACATCCGCGAAGCCACCAGCACCGAGAGCCGCACGCCGCAGATCCT
>JANMMQ010000383.1:0-7833 GCA_031373465.1 Ilumatobacteraceae bacterium
CACTATCACACATGGTTTGCGCAAGTGGTGATTTCGAAATGTCGTCTTGCAGGTACTACTCAGGTTGCTCCGCGAGACAGCCCCGAACGCCCGAGAGCAGTGTGGTCACCCTCGCGCGGAACGTAGAGATCCTCGGCGAGCCGGGCCAACCACGAGTCGAGGGCCTTGGTCAGGCGTCGGGTGTCGCCCGTCGCGAACAGATCCATCACCAGTCCGGTGAACGTTGCCTTGATGAGTGACGCCTGTTGCGCGGCCCGTTCCGGCTTCAATCCGTCCGACACCAGGCGCTGCTCCACATCGTGACGCCACACGCCGATCTGGTCGGCGCGCACGTCGCCGGCGAGACCGGTGACAGTCGGCTCGAGCGTGGCCGCCTCGTAGTTGAGGCGAACCAGCGCCAAGTTCTGCGGCGTCGCGCACAACCACTTCCACCATCGTCTGTACAGCTCGACCTGGGTCAGCTTCGGCGAGCGTTGCAGCCATCTGCGTTGAACATCGATCTGCTGATCGATCGCCCGAGCCAATGCCGCCGTGATGAGCTCGTCCTTCGATCCGAAGTGGTGCATCAATCGGTTGATGCTGACGCCGAGCGCGGACGCCATGGGACGCAGCGTCGTCTGCGCAAGCCCTTGGTCAGCGAGATAGGCGACCACCCGGTCGAGGAGCTCGAGCTTGAGTCTCGGATCGGGGGTGCGGGCCACGACGGGTCACCCTAGTTCGAGCAGTTCCGATACCCCTTGGTAGTCCTCCAGCTCCCGCGACAGGAAGCTGCGAATCCTCAACGTCGCACATGTGGTCGCCATCGCTGGAGCGCTGACAGCACTCGAAAGGGCGACGCGCAATTCATCGACAACGTCCCGGCTAGATGATCGCGACGTGACCAGTGGCAGGCACGGGATGCGCGGACACTGACCGACGACACGGAGATCGCGCTGATCGAGGAACGACCATGAGACCGCGTCGATCGCTGCCAAGTGGCATCGGCCGACACGGAGTGCCTCGAGGCTGAGGGCGTGAGCACCGGTCCACTCGGCGGCAGCGAGCGTGACGCCATGGGCGAGCGCCACCGACTGCAAGCTGATCCATCCGGAGAGGCTCTGCGGAGCATTGACCGCGACCGTTAGGTCCGGACGATGGAGGATGTCAGACAAGTCGGCGTCGAGGCTGGTGACAAGGACCGACCGGTAGGTCCCCTCGGCGGCGTCTTCGACGGCATAATCGAACGTCCCGACTACGTGTACGAGCGAGGCCAGATCCGTCACCAGCGGCCAGCCGCAGTTCTGACCGAGCACCAAGTCGGTGCGCCTGCACGCGTCGTCGGGGTCCGTCTCCCAATCGAGCGGGGGTGCTGCAAACGGCAATCGTGAGCGAACGTCGTCCCAGAGTTTTTCGAACGACGGCCGCAGATGGTTGAAGGGATACATCGCCAGTGAGGCGATGGTCACCGAAGACCTCGTGCGCCGAAGGGGCGCGCCCCCGGCGACAGTGGGTGGTCCGGCTGGCAGAACGGGCGGATGAAGTTGCGCCTTGCCACCTCGAAGTAGCCCTGCGCGTAGAGCCCGGCACCAACCGCGGCCCGCTCATCGCTTCCGAGCTCGCGGTTCAACTTTGGTAGTGCGTACCAAGGCGTCGATGGGTCGGCGTGATGAGTGTGATGAAGGTTGTTGTTGAGGTACATCAGCGACATCACAGGGCCTGCTTTGACCACCGCTGATCTCGTGCCTTCGGCGACCGCGCAGTGCTCGACGAACGAGCGCAGGAGTGTGAACGACTGACCCATCATCACGAAGCCGATGAGGTACAGCCACGCGGGGATGCCGACCACACCGAACAACCACCAACTCAGCACCGTCGCTGCTGCGAGATGGGCGGCCCAGCGGCGCATGGCCCGGCGGTCAGTCCTGACCGTGCGCAACTCGTGCAACCAGAAACGGCCGATGCTGTGCACGGACCCGACGGTCAACCGCCCGGCCATCGTGCGCGTCACGAGGATGTAGGAGCGTTCGATCACGCCGGCCGTTGCCCAATCCTCGGGACGCAGGTAGAAGGACTCGGGATCGAATTGGGGATCGGTGAGGTCGGTGTGATGGTGCAGGGTGTGGCTGCGCCGGTACCGCAGGTACGGCAGCCACAGCGACAGAGGTGCAATGGCCAGTGCGGTGTTGACGCCGCGCCACCCGGTCGGGTGACCGTGCAATGCCTCGTGCTGCAACGACATGTAGAACCCGCCGAGGAGTGCAAGGACGGCAAGCGATACCGGCCAAGGCAGCGAGCGGTGCAGAAGAATGACAGCCAGCCACGCGGTGTAGAAGGCAGCGAACAACGCGACCGTCAACCATTCGATCGGACCCCTCTGTTGTGCCCGCGCAACCACTGCCTGTCTCCTTCCCAGCTGCTCTTCCAGCTGCGTTGTCTACATTGTGTATCGGCCGGAACCCCCAGACCTGCATTACACAATTAAACATCAATATGGTAGGCTGTTCCACGATACGGGTCGATTCTGCATCGTGGAACGACTGGTGGAGAAGACGGAGCCGATTCGATGAGCGAACAAGATGATCTCGACCTCGCGACACTGAGCAACGAAGACCTCGTCGCGCAGATGCACGACGATCTCTACGACGGCCTCGCCGACGAGATCCTCGAAGGAACGACCATCTTGCTCGACCGCGGGTGGGGCCCCGACAAGGTGCTCAACGAAGCGCTCGTCGAGGGCATGCGCATCGTCGGCATCGACTTTCGCGATGGGATCCTCTTCGTCCCCGAGGTGCTGCTGGCCGCCAACGCGATGAAGGCCGGGATGGCCATCTTGCGCCCACTGCTGGTCGAGACCGGCGCAGAGCCCATCGGCAAGGTCGTCGTCGGCACGGTCAAAGGCGACATCCACGACATCGGCAAGAACCTGACAGCGATGATGCTCGAGGGCGCCGGGTTCGAAGTGATCGACCTCGGCATCAACACCGACGTCGACAAGTTCCTCGCCGCACTCGAACTGCACCAGCCGGACATCCTCGGAATGTCGGCGTTGTTGACCACCACGATGCCGTACATGAAGGTCGTCGTCGACACCTTGATCGAGAAGGGCCTTCGCGACAAGTACCTCGTGCTGGTCGGTGGAGCTCCGCTCAACGAAGAGTTCGGCCACGCGGTCGGCGCCGACGCGTATTGTCGCGACGCCGCCGTTGCCGCCGAGACCGCGAAGGCCTTGGTCAAGTCGCATCGCGATCGTTTGAAGGCCGAGCCACCCGGCCCCTCGGTGGCCTGAGGCTGCGGAACACGGCATGGCTGTCGCGCCCCTCGTCATTGCCTGCGGAGCACTCGCTTCGGAACTGCGCGCCGTGTTGAAGGCTCAGGGTCTCGCCGACGCTGTCGAAGTGACGTACCTGCCCGCCAACCTGCACAACCGTCCCGAGCGCATCGTCCCGGAACTGGAGCCGTTGCTCGACGCCGCGGCAGCCCAGCACCGCGCCGTGTTCGTCGCCTATGCCGACTGCGGCACGGGTGGCGCCCTCGACGCCCTGCTCGCACGACATCCGGAGACAACGCGGCTCCCCGGCTCGCACTGCTACGAGTTCTTCAGCGGAACCGAGCAGTTCGAGGCGATCCACGAGGAAGAGCTGGGCACGTTCTTCCTCACCGATTTCCTCGCCAAGCACTTCGAGCCGCTGCTCTGGCAAGGGCTCGGCCTCGATCGACACCCGCAGTTGCTCGATCTGTACTTCGGCAACTATCGGCGCGTTGTGCTGATCTCGCAGACCAACACCGAGGCAATCATCGAGATGGGTCGTGCCGCTGCGGCGCGGCTCGGTCTCGAGTTCGAACATCGGCACGTAGGGCTCGGGCCGTTCACCGAAGCGGTCTCCGAAGGCGTCGCTGTTTCCCTGTCGCGGCGGGTGGCGTGATGGCCCGCGCCGGTCGCGTCAATCGCGAACTGATCGTGATCTATTGGCGCGACATCCCCGCGCAGGTCAATGCCCAAGAGGGGCGTGATCGGCACCAGGTGGTGCTCGGCGGGAAGTTCCAGCGAGCGATCGACCGTGCCAAGCGCAAGGCCAAGATCTACACAGCCGACGAAGAGGTCGCCCAGTGGCGCCGGGAGAGCCGACCGATCACAGGCGACCTTGCCATCGAGGCACAGGCCGCCGCAGATGCGATCGAACGCGAATACCGGCGCGACCGTCTCGGCCTGCTCGCCTACTACGGCGGCTGGGAAGCCGACGTCGTCACCAGTGGTGCGATCGACCGCGATGTGCTCGCCGCGCTCGAAGAGCTCGGCGACGAAGAAGAGAACGACGAACCCGACACAGCCGAACCCACCACAGAACAACCCGACACAGAACAACCCAACACAGAGGAAAGCGAACGCTCATGACCGACACCGTTGTCAGCTCGGCCACACGTGAGGTGGTGATCGGCTTCGAACGTCCTTTCGTGATGATCGGCGAGAAGATCAATCCGACGGGGCGCAAACTGCTGGCCGACGAGATGAAGGCCGGAGACTTCAGCCGCGTCGAGATCGACGCACTGGCCCAGGTCGAGGCCGGAGCGCACATGCTCGACGTCAACGCCGGCATACCGCTGGCCGACGAGCCGGCCATGCTCGCCAGGGCCATCACGCTCGTGCAATCCATCACCGACGTCCCGCTGTCGATCGACTCGTCGATCATCGCCGCCTTGGAGGCCGGCCTGGCCGTGTACCAGGGCAAGCCACTCGTCAACTCCGTGACGGGCGAGGACGAAGTGCTCGAGCGGGTCATGCCCCTGGTTGCCAAATACAACGCCGCCGTGGTGGCGATCTCGAACGACGAGACGGGGATCTCGATGGATCCCGACGTTCGTTTCGCCGTGGCCAAGCGCATCGTCGAACGTGCCAGCGACTTCGGTGTGCCAGCGTCGGATGTGATTGTCGATCCGCTCGTCATGCCCATCGGGGCGCTCGGCCAGGCCGGCCAACACGCGTTCCAACTGATCCGCCGGTTGCGCGACGAGTTGAAGGTCAACACGATCTGTGGCGCCTCCAACGTCAGCTTCGGCCTCCCCAACAGGCATCAGGTCACCGGCACGTTCCTTGCCATGGCCATCGGTGCCGGCATGACCTCGGCGATCATGAACCCGATGCACCCGGAGGTGAAAGCCGCGGTGATGGCGGCCGACGTCCTGGCCGGCCAGGACAGGGACTGTGCCGCGTGGATTCGCGCCAACCGCGCCCCCACCGACGCGTCGAACGAGCGCGAAGGCCGGCGCCGCCGTCGCAGCGCGTAATCCCGATGCCCCGAATCGTCTTCACTCCTTCCGGCTTGACCGGCGAGGTCGACACCGGCACCACGGTGTTGGCCGCGGCGCGCCAACTCGGAGTCGATCTCGATTCTGTGTGCGGCGGGCGTGGGATCTGCGGAAGGTGCCAGATCGAACCATCGACCGGGTCGTTCGCCAAGTGGGCGATCGACAGTGGACCGACGGCGTTGTCCGATTGGTCTTCCGTCGAGGTCGACTACGAGACGAAGGGCAACGCACGCCGTCCGCTGCGCGAAGGTCGACGTCTCGGCTGTGCAGCGACCGTTCTCGACGATGCCGTCATCGCTGTGCCCAGCGAGAGCCAGGTGCACAAGCAGGTCGTTCGCAAGGCGGTCGACCTCGCCGGACTCGTCACCGACCCGCAATTCACCCTCTTCAACGTCGACGTGCCTAAGGCGGTGCTCGGCGACTCGGAATCAGTGACCGAACTGATCGGTGAGGCGGTCACTCGGACGCACGGATACGAAGTGCGTTCGTGGAGCACCACGGTGCTACGCGCAGCACATCGAGCCGCGGCGAACGAGCACGGCTCGGTGACCATCGCCGTCGACCGCGATGGGTTGGCGGTCGCGATCTGGCCCGGTTTCGTCGACACGGCCCTCGGTGTCGCCATCGATGTCGGGTCCACCACCGTGGCAGGGCATCTCTGCGATCTCTCCACCGGTGAGGTCTTGGCCACCGCGGGGATCATGAACCCGCAGATCAGGTTCGGTGAGGACCTCATGAGCCGGGTGTCGTACGTGATGATGAACCCGGGCGGCGAGAAGGAGCTCACGGCGTGCATACGCGCCGCGCTCAACGACTTGATCAACGATCTTCTTCGTCAAGCCGAGGAACCAGCCGATGAACTGCTCGAGATCGTGATCGTCGGCAATCCGATCATGCACCACATCGTCCTGGGAATCGACCCAACCCCGCTCGGCCAGGCGCCGTTCACCCTGGCCACTGCCGAGGCCATCCGAACGACTGCACTCGACATCGGGCTCCTGTTTCCCACGGCACGCGCATTCGTCGGTCCCTGCATCGCCGGCCACGTCGGCGCCGACACCACCGCGGCAATGTTGGCCGAGGGCCCGCACCGCGGCGAGGAATGGCAACTGCTCGTCGACATCGGCACCAACGCCGAGATCGTGCTCGGCTGCACCGAGCAGCAGTTTGCCGCATCGAGCCCCACCGGGCCGGCGTTCGAGGGGGCTCAGATCTCGTGCGGCCAACGGGCCACGGCCGGTGCGATCGAGCGGGTCCGCATCGACCGCTCAACGCTTGCGCCGCGGTTCAAGGTCATCGGCTGCGACCTGTGGAGCGACGATCCAGGCTTTGCAGCGGCGACCGAGCACCTGGCGATCAGTGGTGTGTGTGGTTCAGGGATCATCGAAGTGATCGGTGAGATGTATCTCGCCGGCGTGATCGACGCCGAAGGAGTCGTCCGCGGCGAAGCGGTCGATACGTGTGCACACATCGTCGCCGACGACCGCACCTTCCGTTACGTCCTCCACCGCACCGGCAGCGTCGAGTTGTCGATCACCCAGAACGACGTGCGCGCGATTCAGCTGGCGAAAGCGGCGTTGCGCGCCGGCATCGATTTGTTGATGGGCTACGCGGGCGTCGACGCACTCGGCGACATGCGGTTGGCCGGTGCGTTCGGTGCGCACATCGATCCGCTGTACGCGCTCGTTCTCGGCCTCGTTCCCGATGCACCGGTCGAGGCGGTGCGCTCGGTCGGCAACGCGGCCGGCGCAGGCGCAGTGCGCGCTCTTCTATCGATGCAAGCCCGCGTGGAGCTCGAGGATGCAGCGCGCGCCGTCGTCAAGATCGAGACCGCGACAGAGCCTCAGTTCCAGGAGTTGTTCGTCGCGGCAATGGCCTTTCCCCATGCCACAGCGCCATCGCCACATCTCGGCGCTGTGGTCACGCTTCCAGAACGAACCTCATCCGCCGACGCCGCTGGGGGCCGTCGACGCCGCAGACAGGAGAACCGGACATGACGTCCACCGACAACAGCACCGATCACAGCGCCGATGCCGGCACCGGCAGGCGCAGCGGCGGGCGGGCCGGACGGCAGGCGCTGCGCGCGTCGCATGTCGTCGAGGCCGAGACGTACCTCACCCGCACGATGAAGCCGTTCGAGATCGTCAGCGACGAAGGTCTCGAGATCATCGAGCGCAACGCCGAGACGATCCTCCACGAGGTCGGCGTCGAGATCCGCGACTACCCCTCTGCACTGCAGGTCTTCGCCGACGCGGGAGCTTCGGTCGAAGGGACCCGCGTGCACTTTGAGCGCGGCATGTGTCGTCAGATCGTGCAGGCGAGCGCACCTCGCGAGTACATCCAGCACGCCCGAAACCCCCTGAGGAACGTACAGATCGGTGGCAACGCGACGGTGTTCGCCCCGAACTACGGCTCACCGTTCGCCTTCGATCTCGACAACGGCCGTCGATACGCAACGATCCAGGACTTCCAGAACTTCGTCAAGCTGACGTACCAGTCGTTGTATCTGCACCACAGCGGCGGCACGGTCTGCGAGCCGGTCGATGTGCC
>JANMMQ010000373.1:0-7336 GCA_031373465.1 Ilumatobacteraceae bacterium
TGCCGAGCCAGCGAACGCGAAGGGTCATGTCACAGCTCGGCGGACCAGTCGCGGGTCTCGAGCGTCTCCTTCATCTTCACGAGGAACCCGGCCGCGTATGCGCCATCGAACGCCCGATGGTCCCAGGACATGGCCAGGTTGCCCAGCGGATGGATCGCAATGCCCTCGCCGCCATCCGTCGTGTGCACGACCACCGGCTTGCGGACGATGGCATCCGTCGACAGGATCGCGACCTGCGGCTGGTTGATGATGGGCATCGTCAGCACACTGCCGGCCGAGCCGTTGTTGGAGATCGTGAACGTGCCGCCACTGATCTCGTCGGGGCTGAGCTTGCGGCTGCGGGCCCGCCGGGCCAGGTCGTTGATCTCACGGGCGATCGCGCGTAGACGCTTGGTCTCTGCGGCACGGATCACGGGGACCAGCAGACCTTCGTAATCGAGATCGACGGCGATACCGATGTCGATGAAGTTGTGCACGATGAGATCCTCATCAGAGACACTGGCGTTGAGATGCGGGAAATCGGCCAACGCCTCGACCACAGCGCGAGTGATGAACGGCAGGTAGGTCAGCCCGAACCCTTCGGCCGCCTTCCATTCGGCCTTGACCTGATTACGGGCGAGATCGACGTTCGCGAAGTCGACCTCGACGACGCTGAAGGCGTGCGGGCTGACGCCTTTGCTCATGATCATGTGGTTGCCCGTGAGCTTGCGGATCTTCGACAGCCGCACCGTCGAATCGCGTTCGCCCGGCGCCACGGCGGCGGGAGCCGCTGCGGGTGCCGCCGTTGCCGGTGCCGGTGTTGCAGCTGCGGCCGGCGCGGGTGCAGTCGCTGCAGGCGCGGCAGCTGCGGCCGGTTGCGGTGCCTGAGACGCGACCTTGTCGATGTAATCGAGCACATCGTCGCGAGTGATTCGTCCACCTGGGCCGGTGCCTTTGACCTCATCGACGTTGATGTTGTGCTCGGCGACGAGCCTGCGCACGACTGGCGACAGCAGGCGATTGTCGGAGGGTGCGTCGTCCGCCGGGGCTTGCGGCGCGGCCGACGACGGCTGAGCGGCGGATGACGGCGCAGCCGCGGGTGGCGGTGGCATTTCCGCAGGGGGTGCCTCGGCGGCAGCGGGCTGCGCGGGCGGTTCGTCGTGCGTAACAAGCTCCGGGGCCGGCGGCGGCGGCGCGGCGTCGTCGACGGGGGCGGCAGCTTCCGCTTCGGCAGGTTCCGCTTCGGCAGGTTCCGCTTCGGCAGGTTCCGCTTCGGCGGGTTCCGACTCGGCGGGTTCGGCTGGGGCCGGCGCGGCGGCACCTTCGCCGACGACGGCGATCACCGCACCGACCGGCACGGTGTCGCCCTCTTGAACACGAATCTCGGTGACGGTTCCAGCGATCGGCGACGGCACCTCGGTGTCGACCTTGTCGGTGCTGACCTCGAAGAGCGGCTCGTCGGCAGCGACGGTGTCACCGACCTTTTTGAACCATCGGGTAATTGTGCCCTCGGTGACGGTTTCACCGAGCTGTGGCAACGTGACATCGGCCATGGTGTGGTCTCTCTCTTCGATTGGATCAGGCGTTGAGGCTGCGGCCCGTGAGGGACAATACGGTCTCCCCGAACAGCTCGGTGAGGCTGGGGTGCGGCTGGATGAATTCGGCGACTTCGGCTGCTGTGGCTTCCCAGTTGACGGCAAGGTAGCCGCCGCTCAACTGCTCGGTGACCCACGGACCAACCATGTGAACTCCGAGGATCTGGCCGGCGCTGCCGTCGGGTTGCTTCTTGGCGATGATCTTCACCAGGCCGTCGAGCTCGCCCAGGATCTGCGCCCGGCTGTTAGCACGAAACTGATGCTTGGCGACGACGACGTCGTGCCCGCCGTCGCGGGCGGCCGCTTCGGTGGGCCCCGTGAACGCGAATTAGGGATGGCAGTAGATCGCCCACGGAACGCGGTCGTACGCGACAGGCTTGGGATGCTCGCCAAGGATGTGCTTCGTCACCAGAATGGCTTCCGCATAACCGACGTGGGCCAACTGCGGGGTGTCGATGATGTCGCCGATTGCGTACACGCCGGGCTCGCCGGTGCGGCAGTACTCGTCGACCTCGATGTGCCCACGGTCGCTGACCTTGACCGCGGGGCCCGACAGGCCGAGCTTGTCGGCAAACGGCCGGCGCCCGATGCTGACCACGACGACATCGACCTCGATGTTGTCGACCTCACCGCCGTCGCCGCCGACACAGTGCACAGTGGTTCCGCCTTCGGCCGTAGGGGTGTGGCCGAGCACCTTGATGGAAGTGCGGATGTCGATGTTCTTCTTCTTGAAGCTGCGAACCACGACGTTGGCAACGTCGCTGTCGAGCCCGGGAAGGATCTTCGGCAGTCCTTCGAGAATTGTCACCTGCGAACCGAGATCGGCGAACGTGCTGGCGAACTCGCAGCCGATGGCACCGCCACCGATCACGACGACGCGGGGCGGCACATGGTCGAGCATCAACACCTCGTCGCTCGTCATCACTGGGCCCGAGGGCTCGAAGCCGGGGATCGTGCGTGGCACGGACCCGGCTGCCAACACCACGTTCTTGCCGACGATGGTGGTCGTGCCTTCGGGACCGGTGACCGTGACGGTGCGATCTGCGCCGAGGGTTCCGACACCGTCGAGGATCGTGATCTTCTTCGACTTCATGAAGCCCGTCAGACTCTTCACCAAACCGTCGACGATCTTCTGCTTGCGGGCTTGCGCGGTGACGAAGTTCACGACTGGCGCGCTGGATTCGATTCCGAATTCGGCCGCGTGTGCCACGTGCCGCTGGACCGCCGCAGTCTCGAGGAAAGCCTTCGCCGGAATGCAGCCACGGTTGAGACACGTTCCACCCATCTCGGCCATTTCGACGAGGGCAACGTTGAGGCCGGAGGACGTGGCATACAGCGCTGCGCCGTATCCGCCGGGACCACCGCCGATCACGACGAGATCGAATTCGCTTGCGGGCTCCATGGTGGCTCCGTGACGGTCAGGTGGATCGGCCAAGATGTCTGTGAAATTCGTGGCCAACGGTAGCGCCTACGCGCCTTGAGCGAGCACCCACCGAAGCTGCGCATCGGCACGATGGAAGATCAGTTGCCGCGATGTCCCTTTCATGCCGATCGTTGCGAACGTGAGCGCGCAGTCGACAGGATCGACGGCGATTCCGGTGCAGTCCGAAGACGTCACCGCCAACACTTTGCCCGGACCGACGAGGGTGAAGCCGTCGAGACCATGTGGGTCGTCGACCCCACCGATTCGAACGACCGCGACGACGCTGTCATCCCGAAGTGACGAGGAGACGAGCTCGACCGTCACATCTCCGGCCCTTCCCGGCTCGCCGGCTTTCAGCAGCTTCGCCGTTTGCTGTTGACCCCCGACCCGCAACAACTGAATGCCGCCGGCGACCAGGATGACCAGGCCACATCCGATCGCGAGCAACAGCAGGGTCCTGGTGCGCATGGACTCGCCAGGCTATGGCCGTTAGCGTGCCCTCGTGCGGCGTCTCGTGTGGTGGTCTGTCATCGGCATCGTCGCGCTCTCCTCATGCGGCGACCCGAACACGCAGGTCGATCCCGCTACCCAGCCGGCCGCATCCGCCGCGGCAGCCACGGCCGCGCCGACTGCGTCCTCCGCGCGCCGCGCGGTGCCCGAATCGCTGGCCTTCTCCGCGCCGCGGGTCGGCGGTGGCACCGTCGACATGTCCGACTACGCCGGAAAGCCCGTGCTGCTGTGGTTCTGGGCACCCACTTGAGTGACGTGCAACCATGAAGCCCCTTCGGTCGAGGCGGCGAGCAAGAGGTGGGCGGGGAAGGTGCAGTTCGTCGGCGTTGCGTGGTACGGCGACGACAGCTCCTTCCAAGGCTTCGCCGACAAGTACGGACTGAGCTTCCCTCAGATCAGCGACGACGCGGGCGTTGTTTTCGCGAGATTCGGAGTGCCGTCCCAGCCGGCGATGGCAATCATCGATGCAGCTGGGGCGGTGCAGCTGACTCTGGGCGCGGTCGAGGAATCGACGCTCGACGCCGCGCTGGCAAAAGCAGTCGGCGACTAGCGGGCGACGACTAACTGACGCAGGCGAAAACCCGATCCATGTAATCCTGATCGGCGACGTTGTACCAGTTGCGGCCTTCGAGGCAGTCGGGCCGCGCCAACTCGTATGGCAATTCGAATTCGGAGATCGTTCCGTCAGCGACGTACTTCTGGAAGCATGGGGCGACGCCGATCGCGAATGCGGTGAACGCTTCGTCCTCCATGGCATATACGTCGCCGTTGAAGTACAAGTCACCGGCTCCACACTCGTCGAACCTGTAGTACGGGGACACGGACGATGGATCGATCGACCCGTCGTCGATCCCGGCCGCGATGCAATCGACGTAGGCCGAGTAGATGGTCTCTGCGAGGCAGGCGACGAGCCCGCTGTCGCCCGTGTCGCCACCGTCGCTGCCGATCCCACCGATCGACGTCCCCGAACCAGCGCTGAAGATCCCACCGATGAAGATCGATCCGGCAACCTTCTTGGCGCCGTCGATGATATCGGTCAGCTCACCGTTGTCGAGTGCTGACAACTCGGCCAAGAAGAGATCGGCGATGCTTCCGACCGGACTGACGAACCACTTGCCATTGACCTGTTGCACGGTGAGACCTACGGGCCGCATGTCGGCAAACGCGTCTTGCACGGTTTTGACGAACGACTTCAGGTCCCCGTTGTCCTCGAGGCCGAGCGCCTTCACCGCGGTGTCGACTGCGCTGCCACCCTCGCACGTATCGATGGTCGAGTCCGTGGTCGTCATGACTACGCATCCACCCTTGATCTCAACGGTCACGTGGGTGTCGTTGCTGCTCGCTTTCATCGTGAACCCGTCGATCGTCACCGTTCGTCGGTCACCGCTGCCTGTGACCGAGAACTTGGTGTCCGAGAACGCGATCTTCAAGTCGAGTGCGTCGAGGCTCTTCTGCATGTCGTCAACGAATATCGGTCCGTAGCGCTGCAGCGCTTCTGCCTCGTTCGGATTGAGGGCGGCGATGAACGCCGCATAGTCGAGATCGTCAACGGCATCGAAGATCGCCTGCACCGCACCCTGTGGGGTGTCGGAGCCCCTGGCGACGATCGGAGTCTCGGGTATCTGCTCACCCTCGGCCCGAGAGTTCTCGGCGAGCGAGTAGAAGGCGCTGAGGTACCAACGACCATCGCGCTTGACGGCCGCGAGCTTCCAGTCGATGTCGGAGCTCTGCGGTGCGCTGTCGAGCGTCGGTCGGTCACCACCGAAGGCCTCGTCGATCAGCAGGTCGCCGATCGGCACCGCGGCACCGTCCACGGAGGCGGTACCTGAGGCTGTGATCCGGATGTCCGTCACATCGTCGACGTTGGTCTCTGTGGGATCGACCTGAACGTCGGTGAACGCGATGTCGAGTCCCCCGACCTTGTCGAGGCTGGCCGTGCCGTCGACGATCTTCAATCGCTTGAGGTTGTCGACGATGTCGATCAGCGGCTGACGCATCATGTCGCGCTCACCGGGGAGCAGCAGATCGACGACGCCGAGCGCGTCCTCGGCGGCGAGCGAATCCAT
Organism: Ilumatobacteraceae bacterium; assembly: GCA_031373465.1. Taxonomy (GTDB): domain Bacteria; phylum Actinomycetota; class Acidimicrobiia; order Acidimicrobiales; family Ilumatobacteraceae; genus JAENVT01. Next base: position 5,574 of record JANMMQ010000373.1, read on the forward strand.
CAGGCGAGTGCCGACCTCGGTCGGGGTCGCTGCCCCGCCGTCGTTGCCCGCGACGATCCTGGTGATTGCGAATCCACCGGCGCCGAAGAGCGCGACCACCGCGATCAGGCCGCCGACGACCTTGCCTCGGCTCCGCTTTACGGCGGTGCCGGTCGGCACGACCAGGGCGGCCGGATCGCTGCCCTGCGAGCCGAACGCGACCGGTTGGTACGGCGGCGCGTACACACCGGGCGGTGGCGGCGGTACGGGTGACGACAGCGGCGGACCCGCGGTGAGCGGTGCCTCCGGCCGTGGTGGGGCGAAGCGCGTGCCGTCGTCGTTGGTGTCCACAGGATTGCCTTTCGCCGCAACTGGTTCACAACGGTATCGGCCCGTCCAGCGCCGACCTGAGGACTTTGGTCAACAGCCCCTTTCGGGCGACATACCCTGTGCGGATGCGCATCCTCATGTCGGGCGGCAGTGGCCTGATCGGTTCAGCTCTCACTCGGCGACTCTCAGCAGACGGCCACACAGTTTTGCGACTCGTACGACGCCCCGCGAAGGAGGGCGAACTGACGTGGGATCCGTCAGCCGGCACCCTCGATGCAGCGGCCTTCGACGGCTGCGATGCGGTCATCAACCTCTCGGGTGCCGGCATCGGCGACAAGCGATGGACCGCGGAATACAAAGCCGAGTTGCTGTCGAGCCGGGTACGAGCAACCGAACTGCTCGCCACCACGATGGCGACGCTCGATCGTAAGCCATCCGTGTTCATCTCCGGCTCTGCCGTCGGTTATTACGGCGATCGCGGCGACGAGAAGCTCGACGAACTGTCCGCACCTGGGACCGACTTCCTCGGCGATCTCTGCCAGCAATGGGAGGCGGCGACGGTGGCTGCCGAAAAGGAGAGCATCCGCACGGTGCATCTGCGCACCGGCATCGTGCTGTCCGCGAAGGGCGGCGCGTTGAAGAAGCAGCTGCCACTGTTCAAGCTCGGCCTCGGCGGTCGATTCGGCAACGGCCATCAGTGGCAGAGCTGGATATCCATCGACGACGAGGTCGGTGCGATCGTTCACCTGCTGTCTGCAGAGATGTGCGGCGCAGTCAACGTGACGGCGCCGGATCCCGTGACCAACAGCGATTTCACGGCCACGCTGGCCAAGGTCGTGCGTCGACCCGCGGCGTTGCCTGTTCCGATGTTCGCGCCGAAGATCCTCCTCGGCGGCGAGCTGGTCGAGACGCTGCTGCTCAGCGGCCAGCGTGTACTACCGACCGCGCTCCAACGCAGCGGCTATGAGTTCCAACACCCAACGTTGGAGCTGGCGCTGCGGGCCCTGTTGAATCGCCCGTAGCACTTCCCTGGGATTGAGGTTGGAAGAACAAGCTCCGATGAGACAGCGCAGCTCGACAGATCTGGCGCGGCATCGATCGTCAGCGAGTCACGTTCGTCGAACTGGGCACGCCCAGAACGCTACGTACCGATGTGATGTAGCGAAATGGGTCTGTCCAGTTCCTCGGTACCTAGCGCTGGCAGATATGGCGCTACTCGATTGAGTAGTCGCCGCGCAGCGATCTCGACCTGATTACACAGCCGACTGGGGGCCGGCAGTCGGCAAATCAGAATCACGACGTTGCACGACGGCAGACCCGTCGCGACGAGGCAGGCCGCAGTGTTACGTTACGAATCCTCGAATCACACCATCAGCAAGGGAGCAAGACGTGCTTTTCGCAACTCGGTACAAGTTCAAAGGCGACCAGTCGCCCGATACGGTCAAAGCGCTGCT
>JANMMQ010000404.1:0-1888 GCA_031373465.1 Ilumatobacteraceae bacterium
GCGTCGATCTCGTCACCCAGTGGGCGAAGGGACACCTCGCCGAACTCCAGGTGACTGCGCAGATCCGCGCCGACGTCACCGAGGGCGTCGACAAGCAGCAACGCGAGTACCTGCTGCGCCAGCAGCTGGCCGCCATCCGCAAGGAGCTGGGTGAGGACGACGACGATGTCGTCGAGCAATACCGCACCAAGGTCGCCGAGCTGCAGCTGCCGCAGAAGGTGGCCAACGCCGTCAACAAGGAGATCGATCGCCTCGAGCGGACCGGTCAGCAATCCCCCGAGCACTCCTGGATTCGCACATGGCTCGACCGCATCGTCGAGTTGCCGTGGAACACGCGAACCGACGACCAGCTCGAGCTGGACCAGGCGCGAGCCGTGCTCGACGCCGATCACTACGGCCTCGACGAGGTGAAGGATCGCATCGTCGAGTACCTCGGGGTCCGCAAGTTGCGTGTTGCTCGTGATGTTCAGCCGGCTGAAAACCAGACCAGGCAGTCAGGCGCTGTGCTCACCCTCGTCGGGCCTCCCGGCGTGGGCAAGACCAGCCTCGGCGAGTCCGTTGCTCGGGCGATGGGTCGCAAGTTCGTGCGTGTCTCACTCGGCGGCGTTCGCGACGAGGCAGAGATCCGCGGGCACCGGCGCACATACGTCGGCAGCCAGCCCGGTCGTATCGCCAGGGCAATCATCGAAGCCGGGTCGATGAACCCGGTCGTGCTGCTCGACGAGGTCGACAAGTTGAGCGCCGGCGGTTGGAGTGGCGACCCGACAGCAGCTCTGCTCGAGGTGCTCGATCCTGCACAGAACCACACGTTCCGCGATCACTACCTCGAGGTCGAGCTCGACCTCAGCAACGTGGTCTTCATCGCCACCGCCAACGTCGCCGACACCATTCCGGCGCCGCTGCTCGACCGCATGGAGTTCATCCGGCTCGACGGGTACACCGTGGACGAGAAGGTGTTCATCGCCCAGCGCTACCTGTTGCCTCGCCAGATCGAGCTCGCCGGTCTGCGTACCGACGAGGTCTCCGTGTCCGAGGCCGCGCTGCGCGCGACCATCACGGGCTACACACGCGAGGCAGGGGTTCGGTCCCTGGAGCGCGAGCTCGGCAAGCTGACCCGCAAGATCGCGTCGAAGATCGCCATCGACGAGGGGGCGACCCCCATCGAGGTCGACGCCGGCGACATGCGTACGTGGCTGGGCCGGGTCAAGGTCGACGATGAGATCCCCGAGCGCACCAATGTGCCCGGCGTGGCCACCGGCTTGGCTGTCACCGGCATGGGTGGCGACGTGCTGTTCATCGAGACGACGGCATTTCCGTTGGCCATCGATGGCGAGCCGTCGCTGACTCTCACCGGTCAACTCGGCGACGTGATGAAGGAGAGCGCGCAGATCGCATTGAGCTACGTGCGCTCGCACGCGGCTCAACTCGGGGTCGACGTGGCCACGATGAACAAGCGTGTCCACGTGCATGTGCCGGCCGGAGCAGTTCCCAAGGATGGTCCGTCCGCGGGCATCACCATGACAACTGCGCTCGTGTCGCTATTGACCGATCGGCCGGTGAAGCCGACCGTCGGTATGACCGGCGAGATCACGTTGCAGGGCAAGGTGTTGCCGATCGGTGGCGTCAAGCAGAAGGTGCTCGCTGCGCATCGTGCCGGTCTCACCGAGGTGATCCTGCCAAAGCGCAACGGACCGGACCTCGAGGATCTGCCCGAGAACATCCGCGAGGCCATGACATTCCACCTCGTCGACACCTACGCCGACGTTCTTGCGGTGGCCTTCGCCAGCTGAGCCGGGCTCTCGACCCGCTACGACGCGGGGCGTAGCATGGCGCCCATGACAAGCAAGTCGAACAAATCCGGATCTCATCTCTCCAACGTGTGGTTCTC
>JANMMQ010000440.1:0-5098 GCA_031373465.1 Ilumatobacteraceae bacterium
ACGTCGAGGTCTTCGCGCTGGTTGGCGTGCATCAGCAGGATGCGGCCGAGACGCTCGCGGCGCTCCTTCGTGGAGTTGTAGACCTCGTCACCCTTGTTGATCTGGCCGGAGTAGACGCGGAAGTAGGTCAGCTTGCCGAAGGGGTCGGCGACGATCTTGAAGGCGAGCGCGGCGAACGGCTCGTCGATCGACGGCTTGCGGTAGAGGATCTCCTCCTCGTGATTCGGCTTGGTGCCCTGCGTCGGCGGGATGTCGAGCGGGCTGGGCAGCAAGTCGATGACGGCGTCGAGCATCGGCTGGACGCCCTTGTTCTTGAACGCCGAGCCGCACAGGATCGGCACGAAGTCGAACGCCAGCGTGCCGGCGCGCAAAGCGACCTTGATCTCCGCTTCGGTCACTTCTTCGCCGGCCAGGTACTTCTCCATCAGATGGTCGTCGCTGGTCGCGATGGTCTCGAGCAGCAGCTCGCGGTACTCGGCGGCCTGCTCGGCCATGTCGGCGGGAATCTCGACTTCATCCCACTTGGCGCCGAGCTCTTCGTCGTGCCAGATCAGGGCTTTCATCTTGACGAGATCCACCAGTCCGACGAATGGGTTGTTGGATTCCGGACCGCCGGCACCGACGGGAAGTTGGATGACGGCCGGTGTGGCCTGGAGGCGGTCCTTGACCATGGCCACGGTGCGGTAGAAGTCGGCGCCGATGCGGTCCATCTTGTTGACAAAGCACATGCGCGGGACCTTGTACTTGTTGGCCTGGCGCCACACGGTCTCGGTCTGGGGCTCGACGCCGGCGACGGAATCGAACACCGTCACGGCACCGTCGAGCACCCGGAGCGAACGCTCCACTTCGATGGTGAAGTCGACGTGACCGGGCGTGTCGATGATGTTGATGCGGTGGTTGTTCCAGATGCAGGTGGTCGCGGCCGACGTGATGGTGATGCCACGCTCCTGCTCCTGCGCCATGTGGTCCATAGTGGCTGCGCCGTCGTGGACCTCGCCGATCTTGTAGCTCTTTCCGGTGTAGTAGAGGATGCGCTCGGTCGTGGTGGTCTTGCCCGCGTCGATGTGGGCCATGATGCCGATGTTGCGGGTGCGCTCTAGGGGGAATTCGCGCTTTGCCATCTCTCTACTTCTCTCTCTTGTCTTGCTCTCTGGTTGCGTCTGTGCGTCGGGGGGCGCGCAAGGCCAATTTGGCCATAAGCACGGTGTTCGATGCTATCGGCGCAGTGTCTGCGTTTGCGCGACTGTCAGCCCGCTGCGCAGACGGGCGCGCCGAGGTCGCAGGGCTGCGTGCGGGCAATCGCTTCGAGCTCCGTGTCACCTATTTCTGGGATTGGCCACACAACGCGGTCGCACTACGTTTGTCTGCCATGCGCCCGGACGAGTACCGCACCCAGGATGGGCTCGGGCTAGCCGGGCTCGTTCGCTCAGGCCAGGTCACGGCCAGCGAACTGCTCGACGTCGCGTTGCAGCAGACCGCAGCGACGGACGATCGGATCGCCGCAGTCGTGTACATGCAGGCCGACCGCGCTCGGCGGGTCATCGCTGATGGCTTGCCCGCCGGACCGTTCACCGGCGTTCCCTTCCTCATCAAGGATCTCGGCTGCGATGCGGTCGACTTCCCCACATCCATGGGTTCCCGGCTCTACCTCGACTACCGCTACACCGTCGATTCAGAGCTGTTCGTGAGGTTGGAACGGGCGGGCCTGGTCACCTTTGCCCGCACGACGAGCCCGGAGTTCGGAATCGGGCCGACCGCCGAGGGGGCCGCATACGGCCGCCCGACCCGCAACCCCTGGAACCTCGCCCATGTGGCCGGCGGCTCGTCCGCGGGCTCAGCGGCAGCAGTAGCGGCCGGGATCGTGCCGATCGCTCACGGAAGCGACGGCGGAGGGTCGGTTCGCATCCCCGCGTCCTCGTGCGGGCTCTTCGGGTTGAAACCGACGCGTGCACGCCTACCAGACGGGCCCTCCGCGGGCGAGGGATGGGCAGGGATGGCCATCGACGGTTTTCTGACGCGAAGCGTGCGCGACACCGCGGCGCTGATCGATGCCACCGAGGGCCCTGACCTCGGCACTCCGTACTACGCACCGCCGATGCAGGCCACGTTGCTCGACGCGATCATGTCTCCGCCGAGACAGCTGCGAATTGCCTTCTCGGCGCTTTCGTTCACCGGGGATCCGGTGCACCCCGATTGCCGCGACGCCGTCGCTCACACTGCGGCTCTGTGCGCACAGCTCGGGCACGAGTTGGTCGAGGATGATCCGAAGGTCGACATCCAGCGGTTCATGCGGGCATGGACCAACATCGTCGCCTGCGGAACGGAATTGACCGTGCGATCGCGCGAGGCGCAACTCGGTCGTCCGGTCCATCCGGACGACATGGACGGTGTGACCCGCGGTGCAGTTGCGTTGGGCCGAACTGTCTCCGGTGCCGACTATCTGGAAGCAGTCGGCACCGTGCACGAGATCGGCCGGGCGATGGCCCGCTTCCTGGCAGACGAGCGTGGATACGACATGTTGCTGACGCCCACGTTGGCCGAACCGCCGGCCGAGATCGGCCGCTTCAGGCCTGACAACGAGGACTTCATCGATTATCGCTTGGGTCCGCGCGGGGTGTTGCCCTATTCGCCGTTCACCGCGCTCGCCAATGGCACGGGCCAACCGGCGATGTCGGTGCCGTTGTACTGGAACAGCGACGGCCTCCCGATCGGCACGCATTTCATGGCGAGGTCAGGCGAGGAGGCGGTGCTGATGCAGCTCGCCGCCCAGTTGGAACAGGCTGACCCCTGGTTCAGCCTCGTTCCCGACGTCTGACCCTGACCAGTTGATCCCCGATCGGTCGAAACCTCGGTTAGAGGTTCGGACTGCTGGAGGCCGTGGCGGCCTTGGCCAGCGCCATCCGTCGCAGGGGCGGCAGGGTGGGCGGCGGCTGTTTTCGCGCCGGGAGCTCGCGAAGGAGTTGCGTCGATGCCTGGGTGATGGTCAGCACCGCCCGTTCGAAGGCGGCGTCTGTCGCGGCTGAGGTCTTCTGTACCCCGCTGATCTTGCGCACGTACTGACGGGCAGCGGCTTCGATCTCTTGTGGCGTCGCCAATGGCTCGAGTCCACGCAGGGTGGTGATGTTGCGGCACATACCCCGATCGTAGGGCGCCATCGAGGAAGTGGCGAGGCGGCAGCAATTGACTGCGAACAGTCCTCACGCGGGCCGCCCAACTGACCGATATTCACGTATGACAGCGACGCCGCCTTGCCCATGGCCGGCACCGACGCTGGGCGATGCGTCGCCGTACGATCCTCGTGAACCCGTGCCAACGCATCCGCCGCAGCTCGAGGAACGGCCACAGCGTCGCGCTGTAGCCAGCCTGCTCAACACAGCTCGACGGCTGAGCAATCGCACCGAGCGAGCCGAATACGCTGCCATGAAGGCCGAGCAGCGCATCCGCGACGAGGTCGCCGATCTGCCGGCCGGCTGGTACGTCCTTCACGCGCCTGACATCGGCGAGGTGCTCGAGGACAACGAGGGTGTCGATCACGTCGTGATCGGGATGGGTGGAGTGTTTGCGATCGACGTCGAGCACCGAACCGGGGCCAAGGTCTGGGTCAGTGAGCACCAGCTGACGATCGATGGAGCGAACACCGACGACGTGAGCCGAGCGCGCTCCCAGGCCCGGCGTTCGAGCGGCAAGCTGACCGACGCATGCGGGTTCGCTGTCACCGTTCAGGCCGTTCTGGTCCTCATCGGCGCGGCCACCGTGCAGACGTTGAGCCGCCCTGCCGAGGTTCACGTCCGCACCGAGTACGATCTTCGTGATTGGTTGTGCAGACAGCCATCGCGACTCAGCCCGGAGATGGTCACGACCATCCACGAGCGGCTGAGCCCTGACGCGCTGTCGCCCAACGACGTGCCGATCAGCCTGCTTTAATTTGGCGGTGAGACGACGGGCAACACGATCCCTTGAGCGACTTCTTGGGCTGGCAGCGACCACGATCGTCATGATCGCTTGCACCCACGCGGCATCCGCTCCTGTCGCGTCGAACACGACGCCGGCACTGCCAGCTCCACCGCCGACGACCGTCGCTGCGCTCGGCCCAGCGGCCCCGGGTCCGACGATCGCGGGTCAGACCACCGTTGCCTCGACCGTTGCACCCACGCTGGAACCGGCCGTCGAGCAGGCGATCAAAAAGGGCGTGCAGGACTTCTTTGCCGCGTACATGACCTGCGGACAGGCGCCTGCGCAGTGCCATCCCGCGGACTTCCACTCGGGCCGCGGGACAGCGGTCGGGCAGGGAACGGTGTACTTCCAGGGGCTCGCCTCGCGTGGCGAGTACTTCGGCCCTGATCTCCGCGGGTCCTACATCGTCACCCAGTCCGTCGCCCTCGATGACCCGACCAGCGCCATTGCCTTCTCATGCTGGTACGACGCATCCATCCTTCTCGGTCCAGTGGATGCCAGCGGAACGCCCGCCGTTCTCAATGACAAGATCATCAGCGTTCGCGAGAAGCAGGCGCTCTACTTCGACGGGACCGCTTGGAAGGTCGGCGAAGCTGCGACGGTCCAGGACCTCGGAGACGGCAACAAGTGTCCGCCGCCGGACGCGCCGGGCAGCTGATCAACGTCGTCAGCGCGGCTCGAGCACGACCACGGGGATCTGTCGCGAGGTCTTTCGCTGATACCCGGCGTAGTTGACGTGCTTGGAAGCAAGCGCTTCCCAGAGACGTGTGCGCTCGTCGCCTTCGGCGACCCGCGCCCGCATCGGTCTGGTCGAGCCGTTCATCACGATTTCGACCTCCGGATTAGCCACAAGGTTGGAGTACCACATCGGATTGCGATCGTCGCCGCCGTACGAGGCGACCAACATCACGTTGTCACCCTCGATCAAGGGGCTCGTCAACATCGTAGAACGACGCTGACCGGAGGTTCTTCCGACCGTCGTCAGCTTCAGCACCGGCATACCCATGCCTTTGCTGGTCAGCTTGCCCTTGGTTACGTCGAAGACCAGTTGATGGAATCGCGTGACGGCTTTGAATACGACATCTTTCAGAACCATGACGTGCCTCCTGCGTGGCCGTCAGCGTAGTGCCGCGCTGTGGCCGGC
>JANMMQ010000462.1:0-8070 GCA_031373465.1 Ilumatobacteraceae bacterium
GAGACGTTCGGGGTCGTTTCAGCGCGGCTGGAATTGTTGGCGACGCGCGGGTTCATCGAGCTCTCCCTTGGTCGCAACGAGGAGGCCGACCGCACCTTGACGGACCTTGCTGCCGCCGCCGAAACCTCGGGACTCCTCGAACCTGGCCTCTTCCGGTACCACGGTGATGCGATCGAGGCGAAGATCGCGCTGGGCCGTCTCGACGATGCCTCAACTCTCGTCGATCGGATTGAACGCCTCGCTGCGACGCTACATCGGCCGTGGTTGGACGTGATCGCCGGGCGCGGCAATGGCTTGCTGGTCGCCGCCCGTGGCCAGCTCGGCGACGCCTGCGATCTGCTTGCCGCCGTTCTCGCCGAGGATCGCACCGGGCAACCGTTCGAGCGCGCCCGCACCCTGCTGGCGTACGGATCGGTGCAGCGTCGCCACCGCCAAAAGGGCGGCGCCCGTGCAGCCCTCGTCGAGGCCCACGAGACATTCGCCCGCCTCGGGGCGACGTTGTGGGTCGACAAGGCCGCAGCCGAACTCGCCCGTGTGGGTGGCCGGGCGCCGGCAGCCGGGCTGACACCAACGGAGCAGCAGGTTGCGGAGCTGATAGCCGCTGGGCGCACATACCGCGAGGCGGCGGCCGAGCTCTTCATCAGCCCGAAGACCGTTCAGTGGAACCTGTCGAAGATCTACCGCAAGCTCGACATCCGGTCACGGGCCGAGCTCCCTGGCCGGTTGGAACAGCAGTGATCCGTCGTTAATCCCAGCCGACTGGCCGATATCCATCGCCTCGCCCGAGGCTCATAGTCGAGGACACCTACCGTGGAAGAAGGAGTCCCCAAAATGCGTGCATCGACGATCGAGCGACCAGCGGTCCAACCGAGCCCCGTTCGTCGTTGGCGAGGCGTCGACCTCATACACACCGTCTGCGATGTCGAGGGGCCCGTAGCGGGGCCGTGGGAGATTGGAAGCGGTCAGGGCTTCGGTCTCATTGCCCGCGGCTTGCGGACGCGGGCAGTGTGTGCCCGAGTCGTGAGCGGGACGCTCGTCGTCACCGATGACCTGGTCGGTTCGTCGCTCGATCTCGCCGTACTCGTGACCGACGCCCGTCGCTGTGTTGCGTTCAACGCTCGGGTGCTCCGAGTCGAGCCGGACAACTCGTGGCACGCCGATGGCACGATGACGACTGCCAGCGGCTCACGGCCAGTGTCATTGCAACTGCGCTACAACGGTGTCTTCTGCCAGCGGGGACGGCGGCCGTCTCTCTGGCTCACCATTCAGGCCAGCGTCGACCTGTCCGAGTTGGGTGTCGGCGTCCGGAACTGGAGGGCCCGCAGGTTGAAGATTGCCGCCGGGCTCAACCTCAACCCGGCCTGTTGACGGTCCAGGTGAAGGGTCAGAATCACGCCTGGCTGATCAGCACGACATTGCATACGTGAATCAGAAGTCCTCACCAAGGAGAACGGCCGTGCCCGTCACCAGCGGAACCCTCTCGTCGACTTGCCCGACCTACCGCACTGGGACGCCACGCCGGTCGACGGCGCGCCGCCATCTCCGAGGTGAAGCAAGCGCTGCGGGCCCGGATCGAGGGCCACCCCGCACATGTCGTCGTCGGGCACATCAGCGGGCGCAGCTGCACGTATGCCAACGCCTCGGGGATCGGTACCGTATGCAGAACGCCCTGGTCGTGGTTCATGTCCGACGCTGGTCGCCGCGGACTCGGCCTGAACTGACCGCGACGCACCAGGGCGGCTGTCAGTAGAGCCAGGGCTCGCGCAGGTCGAGGAATTCGGTGTTGGCGATCACGTCCGCGTACTGGGCGAACAGCGCGGCGAGCTCGGCCGGTGGCTCCTTGTTCTCGTTCTCGCGGGCTGCTGCTTCACTTGTGAAGTAGTTCACCTCGACCGTTGATGTCGTGCCCGTCCAGTTCCGCACCCCACCGATGAGGTCGGGGCGAATCGAGCCGGCATGCTTTTCGAACTGCTCGTCGAGGTCTTTCACCACGGCGCGACCCGGGCCGTCGGCAGTTTTCATCACCTGCACGAAGCCGGCGTCGTTCGAGCCTCCGCCGAGGAACTCCTCGACATCTTCGGAGTCCGTAAAGGAGACAGGTCCGCTGAAGCACTTCTCTGTGTCGGACCACCACTCGCCCTGCTCGGCGCGGTCGCTATTGGCCTTCGCGGCTGCGGCCGACTCGAAGCGAGCGATGGCAAACCCGACGCCGTCGTCGGTCACGCCTCCGGTGCTGCCCAGGAATCCGGCGGCGCCCGGACGAAGTTCGGCTTCCCAGCGGTCCAGCTGGCGGTGCAAACCGGCCTCGTCGGACACCTTTCCCTCAATGACTTGCACAAACATGATTCACCTTCGATCCTGGCGATGACGCCATTCGAGATCCCCCTGCTCAATTTTGGCACCACTCGTGCATCGATGTCGATGGCCTTCTCGCTCTAGGACGAGCTGATTGGGCGCGTTTGGAGTGCGAGGACCGTATGCGGGTGGTCCCGAGACTCCAAACGCGAAGCACGTCACGCGATACGGTCGTTAAAGGCCACCGGATCGGAGGTCACACGTCGTGGGCAACGCGCAGGATGAGGTCGTCGGATCCAGGCGGCGGCTCCTCGCCGTCGTCGTCGGAACCGTTGTACTGATCGCGCCCGCTCTGCGCGACCACGACAGCTTTCCGCTGTCGACGTATCCGATCTACGCCTCGGAGCGACCACGCGAGGCAACATTCGTCACGGCGCGGGGTCAGCGCGCAGACGGCTCAGCGCACCGGCTCTCGATGGACATGATCGCTCGAACCGACGATCCCTTGATCGCCGCCTCCCGCGTAGAGGGTGCCGTCGCTGCGGGCCGTGCTGATGAGCTGTGCGCGGAGATCGCATCCCGTGTGCCGAGCGACGTAGTGGCCGTCGTGATCGTGCGCGAACGGCACGATGTGGTCGATGGAGCGCGAGGCGAGGAATCGCTGCTTCACCGCGAGCAGGTGGCCCGATGCGCGGTGCCGTCGTGATCGACGGGTGGTTGATGACGCCAGCACCGGGCGTCCGGCTGGCGCTGTTCCGGATCATGATCGGCGTGTTCTCCGCCGGCTACCTCGTCGCCCGGCTCCCAACGCTGCTCGAGATGGGGGACGAGACGCGAGTCGGGTGGGAGCCCGTCGGCGTGCTGTGGTGGCTCGCGGATCCATTGACGCGGTGGGCCATCCGTTGCGCGGTGCTCGCGACGATTGCCCTCGCCGTTGCATTCGCGTCCGGCGTGGCCTTCCGAATCGTCGGCCCCGCGTTCGCGGTCACGCTGCTGTTCGTCACCACCTATCGCAGCTCGGGTGGCCAACTGCTCTGGTTCGACGACCTGCTGGTGCTCCACGCCGTCGTCATCGGATGCTCGCCGGCCGCCGACGCGCTCCGCCTCGGTCGCGGTGGAGAGCCCGTCGGCGACAGTGCGCGCTACGGCTGGCCGCTCCGCGCCGCTGCGATGGTGACGGTAGTGACTTATGCGCTGGCCGGCATCGCGAAGCTGCGAATCGGCGGGACCGCGTGGCTCGATGGCGACTCGCTCCGTAACCACGTGGCGTACTCGGCCACACGGCTACGGGTGCTCGGCGGCACGCCGTCGCCGCTGGCCGAGCCGATGATGGAGATCGGCTGGCTGTTCACACCGCTCGCCGTCGCAACGTTGGTGGTCGAGCTCGGTGCGCCGCTGGCGCTCGTAGTGACGCGGCTGCGCGTACCGTGGGTGGCGTTGGCCTGGTGCATGCACCTGGCAATCGCCGCGACCATGTTCGTAGTGTTTCCGTACCCGTTGGCGCTCATCGCCTTCGCCCCGCTCTTCCGCCTCGAGCGGTTGCTGCCAGCGCAGCGAAATGCGGAACCGTCTACTCGAACGGCCTGCCATTGAGGCTCTCGGCGCACCGCCATGTTGACCGTGTCGGTACTCGGGGTGTCGTTGTCGGTACGGTCCGACCCCGCCGTTGCCGCCGCCAGCTGCCGCGCAATCGCGCGGGAGATCTCATCGTGGGGCTCGCTTCGTCTGGCATAACGGCGTAGGAGCCACGAGCGCGCATCGTCACACGCGACGGAGTGCCGCGGAGAGATGAAGTTGGAGCGGCTGTCCCATTGCGGCCATCCGCACCTCGTAGCTCACCGTGTCACCGTCGACAATGACATCGCGCTCGACGTTGACGACGTCTTTCGCTGTCGAGGTGCGGCAAATCGTCGTCGAGCGGAGGCGGATCGATCGTTCGGTTCCGTGGCTGTCGAGCGTGCCCTCTTGAACCTCGACGATGCCCGTCGGGTGGGCGAGCACAAGTTCCACGATCCCGGGCTGCGACATCCGCCAATAGCCCGATTCGGCGTGCAGCGGGCGGCCGTCGTCCGCCGCAGCCGTGCGCTGGTTGTAGGCGAGGAACGGTTTGCCGGCATGACTGAAGATGATCGTCTCGTCGTAGTCGAACGATTCGATCGTCGGGTACACACCGTGGCCGTGGCCCGTCCAGGTGCCGAGCAGGAACTGGAGCGGCGCGACGTTCGTGTGCAACGGTGGCGCGGTCACGGATCGATCGTAGTCCCGGTCGGCCAACACGCTGCAGGAGCGACAAGGTGAAGTTCACGCGCGCAGAGCTTGCTGCCTTTCATGGCGAGGCGGTGGACGACCTCGTCGACGATCGCGTCCGCCTCTTGTTCGTTGGGATCAACCCCGGGCTGTGGACCGCTGCCGTCAACGCTCACTTCGCCCGTCGTGGAAACCGCTTCTGGCCCGCGCTGCACGCAGCTGGCATCACTCCGCGCCTGCTTGATGTCAGTGATCGCATGAGCGAACCAGACCGCGAACTGGTGCTCGGACTCGGTATCGGTATCACCAACATCGTTCCCACGGCCAGCGCCCGTGCCGAGGAGCTGAGCCTCGACGCATTGCGCGCAGGCGCCGTGGCGCTCGAGGCAAGAGTGCGGCGCTGGAAGCCGAGAGTTGTCGCCGTGCTCGGTCTCACGGCGTACCGGCAAGCGTTCGCCAAACCGAAGGCCGTCCAGGGTCGCCAAGACGACGGGCTCGGCGGTGCGGAGTTGTGGATCCTGCCCAACCCGAGCGGCCTCAACGCCCACGAATCCATTGACAGCCTTGCGACGTCATACCGACGTGCCTGGGAGGCGGCCCGCGCCTGACCGACTCACTAATGTCGAGCCATGTCCGTCGTGAGCGTGGATCTTCCCGCGAATGCGGTCGCCGAAGCGTTGCTTGAAGACGGCTACGTGATCGTCGAACGACTCGCGCACGATCTGACTGATCGTGCCTTGGCCGAGCTGAGCGCCGACATCGATGCCGCGCCGACCGGCCATACCGACTTCCTCGGCGACCGCACCAAGCGACTCGGCGGGCTGCTGCGCCGTTCAGCCGCAGCGCGCGAGATGGCTGTTCATTCGACAGTGATGGCGCTCGCAGATGCCGTGCTGCAGCCGCATTGCGTCCGATATCAGCTCAACTACTCGGGCATCATGCACCTGCTGCCGGGTGCGAAGGCACAGGAGATGCATCGTGACGGGGATCTCTATCCGTTCCGTCACCCCTGCCCGCCCATGTTGATGCCGACGATGTGGGCGCTGACGGACTTCACCGAGGACAACGGCGCCACCCTGCTGGTGCCGGGCAGTCACCGCTGGGCCGAAGAACGCGATCCGACCGCCGATGAGATCGTTTCCGCGGTGATGCCGGCAGGCTCCTTGTTGGTCTACCTCGCCGGCACGATCCACGGTGGGGGAGCAAACCTGTCGAAGTCGCTCGTGCGTACAGGCCTCGCCCTCCAGTATTCGCTTGCCTGGCTGCGGCAGGAGGAGAACCAGTACCTCGCCATCCCGCCCGAGATCGCGCGCACGTACCCCGAGCGGTTGCAACGGCTGATCGGCTACGACTACGGAGGCCCGTATCTGGGATTCATCGACGGGGATTCGCCACAACGTCTGCTGCGCCAGGAACACGACGGACCTCGAAACCGAACGAGCCCCGAAATCGACGCGCTGGCGACTCGCATGAAACGTCACCGCTGGGGCGATCTCGAGCCGGTGCCCACGCCGCCGAGTTCGGCACGGACGATTTCCGTGAGCCGCGGTCTTCTCAGCGAGCCGAAGTGACTGAACTCGGATTGCACCTCGTGTTCGGCACCGGTCAGGTCCGACGTGCCCTCGCCAATCACCTCGGCCGGATGGGACTATCGGTGCGATCGGGCGGGCATCTGACTTCTTCGGACCGGGCGCCATTCGTTCTGGACACGAAGAAGTTCCGGACCACGTTCGGCGCAGTCGGCACGCCTCTCGCGCCGGCGGTCGCTGCGACCGTTGCCTGGTACCGGAGCCAAACGACCGCACCATGACAGCGGGAGTGGACCGGGTGGGAAACTTTACACACCATAGAAATTTGCATTGAGTGTAGAAATTCGCACATAGTGGGGTCATGTCAGTCGATCCAGCCCAGCTCCTTCGGCAACAAGGTTTCAAGGTCACGGCGCAACGCTTGGCCGTCCTGCGTGCGGTGTCGGGCCGACCCCACCTCACGGCGGAAGAGGTGGTCGAGGTCGTCAGGGCCGACATCGGTACCATCTCGCACCGCGCGGTGTACGACGCCGTCGGCGTCTTGGCTGACATTGGTCTGCTCCGGCGCATCCAACCTTCCGGGTCGGCCGCGCGCTACGAGGATCGGGTGGCTGACAATCATCACCACCTGATTTGTCGCGCCTGCGGCCGCATGGTCGACGTGGACTGCGCTGTCGGTGCCACACCGTGCTTGACTGCGGCCGACGACTCGGGTTACGACATCGACGAGGCCGAGGTCATCTACTGGGGCCACTGTCCCACCTGTCGGCAAGCCGCCGATGGCCCCTGAGTTCTAGATATTCACGATTCGAAATCAGCCACATCATCAATCGAGGAGAGAAATGAGCAACGAAGAGCACGGCACGGTAACCACCAGCGACGAGCCGTCGGTAGCGACGTGCCCGGTGATGAACGCCACTCATCAAGCTGTCGGGATCACGGCGAACCAGCACTGGTGGCCCGACAGCTTGAACCTGAGGATCCTCCGCCAGAACCACCCTGATAACGATCCCATGGGAGAGGACTTCGACTACGCCGCTGAGTTCAACAGCCTCGACTTCGAAGCCCTGGCGAACGACGTCGATGCGCTGATGACCCAGTCGCAGGAGTGGTGGCCGGCCGACTTCGGCCACTACGGAGGGTTCTTCATCCGGATGTCGTGGCACGCTGCCGGCACCTACCGCACCGCGGACGGCCGGGGCGGCGCAGGCGACGGCACACAGCGCTTCGCCCCGCTCAACAGCTGGCCCGACAACGTCAGCCTCGACAAAGCGCGCCGGCTGGTCTGGCCGATCAAGCAGAAGTACGGCCGGAAGATCTCGTGGGCCGACCTGCTGGTCTTCACCGGGAACCGCACCCTCGAGACGATGGGCTTCAAGACGTTCGGGTTCGGTGGCGGCCGCGAGGACGTCTGGGCGCCAGACGAGGACGTCTACTGGGGCCCGGAGCGGGTCTGGCTCGAAGACCTTCGCTACAGCGGCGACCGGGAGCTTGCCAATCCGCTCGGCGCGGTCCAGATGGGTCTGATCTACGTCAACCCTCAGGGGCCGAATGGCAATCCGGATCCGATGGCTTCGGCCCGCGACATCCGTGAGACGTTCAAGCGGATGGCGATGAACGACGAGGAGACGGTCGCGCTCATCGCCGGCGGACACACGTTCGGCAAGACTCACGGCGCAGCCGACCCCGACAAGTACGTCGGTCCCGAGCCTGAGGGTGCGGGGATCGAGGAGCAGGGATTCGGCTGGAGGAGCAGCTTCGGCAGCGGCAAGGGTGGCGATGCGATCTCCAGTGGGTTGGAGGGAATATGGACCAACAACCCGATCCGCTGGGACAACGGCTTCTTCGAGAACCTTTTTGCGTACGAATGGGAGCTGACAAAGAGCCCGGCTGGTGCGCACCAGTGGACCCCAAAGAACCCCGAGGCGCAGGGCACGGTGCCGGACGCGCACGATCCGTCGAAGCGCCACGCTCCGACGATGTTGACGTCGGACCTCGC
>JANMMQ010000464.1:0-11665 GCA_031373465.1 Ilumatobacteraceae bacterium
CGAGGTGCAAGGTGCACATCACAGCGTTCGGTCCCGGTGCGGTGGCACCCGACGAGACCGCCACCACTGCGTTCCCGTGGTTCAAGCGAAGCGATCTGCGGTAGGTCGCTCCGTCCCACATCTCGATGCCGGGCACGGCCCTATCTCCGAGAAACGAGAAGATCGATTCCGTGTGAAACGGTGCTCGGTACGCGAGGCGCAGGGAGAGCGTTCCTCCGACGCCACTCAGCTGTCGGGCGCCGCGCAGCTCGGTCGGCGACGATGCGTAGACCTCGCGGATGGTGTCGTTGAACTGGCGCACGCTGGCGAACCCTGCGGCAAATGCAATCTGCGTGATGGGCATCGACGTGGTCTCGATCAACGTCCGCGCTGTCTGTGCTCGTTGAGCGCGGGCAAGTGCCAGCGGACCGGCACCGAGCTCCGCAGTCAGCAGACGATTGATCTGACGCTCGCTGTAGTTCAGCCTCGTCGCCAGTCCGCCAACGCCTTCGCGATCGACGAGACCATCGGCTATCAATCGCATCGCCCGGCCGACGACATCGGCGCGCACGTTCCACTCCGGCGACCCGGGCGAGGCGTCCGGGCGGCACCGTTTGCAAGCCCGGTAGCCGTGCTGCTGGGCGGCGGCAGCGGTGACGAAGAACTCGACGTTGTGCCGCTTCGGCGTCATCGCCGGACAGCTCGGGCGACAGTAGATGCCGGTGGTCTTGACCGCCGTGATGAAGCAGCCATCGAACCGGCTGTCGCGGCTCTGTGCCGCCCTGTAGCACTGTTCGTCGTCGAGGATCACAACAGCATTCTGGCCCCATCTGCCAAGGATGACTAGCGGAATTCAGACAGCCACGTAGACACGCGAACGCGGGACAGCGACCTTCCACAGGACGACGAGCCCGATCGCACACGACGCTGCCCCGCCGACAAATGCAATCCGCTTCGTGGTGAGGTCGGCGAGAGTCCCGAAGAGCAGGGCACCACTGGCCGTACCGATCTCGAAGAACATCGTGAACGTCGAGATCGCCCTGACGCGCTCGCGTTCAGGCACGGCGTTGACCGTCATCGCCATCAACGACGGATAGTTGAACGAGATCCCGATACCCAGAATGATGGTACTGATGAAGACGCCGATCGGCCGCGGCCAGAGGAACAACATGGCGAGTCCGATGCCGGAAAAGGTCAGCGCGATGCTGACCGCCCGCGCATGGCCGATGCGATCCGGAACGGTTGCGGCCACGACGCGTATCAGCAGACAGACACCGGCATATGTGGCGAACACCCACTTCGATCCATCGAGACCGACCGTCACCGAGTAGTCGGGCATGAATGCGTTGAAGGTGACAAAGCCGCCGACGCCGAGGGCCAGCACAAGTCCCGTTGGGATGGCAGCACGATGAAAGTGCGGGCCGACGGTGTTCGATCCATCGTGATGCCTCAAGCCCTTAGGCGTCAGCATCGCCAGCGCCGCGGCCAGGGCAGCGAAGCTCGCCGCAACCCACAGCGCGGCGTCGAAGCGATCCTTTCCGATCACAGATTCGCTGATCACCGGACCGACACCGAGACCACCGAACACAGCAACGGAGAAATAGCTGGCTGCCTCTGCGCCGCGCCCTTTTGGAGCGAGGTCACTGATCGCCGTCGCGGCTCCGACGAACAGTGCTGCCTCGCCGATCCCCTGCAGGGACCGCAACGGCAGCAGACCCCAACGCGAGTCGATGACG
The DNA here is from genome assembly GCA_031373465.1 of Ilumatobacteraceae bacterium. Classification (GTDB taxonomy): domain Bacteria; phylum Actinomycetota; class Acidimicrobiia; order Acidimicrobiales; family Ilumatobacteraceae; genus JAENVT01. Next base: position 1,716 of record JANMMQ010000464.1, read on the forward strand.
GTGCATGCTGCGGTGGCCACCGAAGCCAGCAACGCACCGCGGATCATCGTTGCCCGAAGCCCGTGTTGTTCGGCGAACCGGCCGAGGCGTGGGCGGATCATGATGGCGGCGATGCTGAACACGGCCAGGTTGACCCCGATGTCGATCTCGTTGCCGCCGAGCTGCTCCTCGATCAGCCGCGGCAGCAGTGGGACCATGACGCCGATGTAGATGAACAACGCGAATGTGGCGGCCGTGACCAACACGAATGGTTTCGTGAACATCCGTTCCGTCACCGCTGGTGCCGCGGTGGCGGCGTGACCATCTGTCAAGACGGCTCCTTCGGCAGACCGAGTACGCGTTCGCCGACGATGTTGCGCTGGATCTGGCTCGTCCCGCCCCAAATCGTCTCACTTCGACTGAAGAAGAACGCACTGATCATCGGGCTGACCGGGTAGCCGGGACGGCGCTTGTCGCGCACGGCGCCGGGCCACGAATGCGTCTCCGGCCCCGCGTCGACGAGCAACGATCCAGCGCCGAACACGTCCAGTGCCAACTCCATGGCCTGTTGGTGCATCTCGCTCCAGAACATCTTGTTGGTGGCTCCGAGCGCGGCAGCGCCAGGATCCTTCTTGCCGGCAAGCGTCGCTGACAGCGATCGCAGTCCGTTGATGCGCAGGATCTGCACGTTCGTGTAGTACTTGGCGAGGCGTTGACGGATGAGCGGATCGCCCAGCGCGCCGTTGGCCGACGCTTGCTCGACGAGCAACTTGAACTCATCCTCGAAACGGCGGTACCCCGTCGTGGCCGACTGACCCCGCTCGAACGCCAACGTGGAGTTGGCGACCTTCCAACCGTTGTTGACGCCCCCGACCACGTTGTCCTTCGGGCAGCGGGCATCGGTGAAGAAGACCTCGCAGAACTCGGCGGTGCCGTCGGGTTGGGTGATACCTCGAACCTCGACGCCCTGCTGACGCATGGGAACGAGCAGATAGGAGATGCCCTTGTGCTTGGGTGCGTCGGGGTCGCTGCGGGTCAGCAGGAAGCAGTAGTCGGCGTGGTGCCCTCCGGTCGTCCACACCTTCTGACCATTGATGATCCATTCGTCGCCATCGAGCACCGCTGTGGTCTTCAACGACGCCAGATCCGAGCCGGAGTTCGGTTCACTGAATCCCTGGCACCACCGCACGGAGCCGTTGAGAATGCGCGGGAGGAACTCTTTCTTCTGCTCCTCGGTACCCCATTGAAGGATCGTCGGGCCCACCAGCGTGTCGCCGAAGAAGTCGGCGCGCATCGGCGCTTTGGCCTTGGCGAACTCTTCGGCGAGCACTACACCCTGCATGGTGCTGAGACCCTTTCCGCCGTATTCCTTCGGCCACGTGGCGCAGATCCACCCTCCGGTGTACAGCTTCTTCGGCCACTCCTCGTTGAACGCCTTGCGCTCCTCCAACGACATCTCGAAAGACTCGTCACCCCAGCCATCAGGCAGGTTCGACACCAGCCAATCGCGAATCTCGGCGCGAAACTCCTCTGCCTCGGAGGTGTACACCAGGTGCATCGCATCAGTATTGACGTGTCGCCGAACCACGGACGAGTCCACGGCCGGTGGCATCAGCCACGGGATTTACATTGCGTTCACACGTACCACACCGTCGCGAAATCTCGGCCTCCTAAGGTCGTTCCGTATGGCCACCGCTGGTCCTGCTCTCCCGGATCGACACACAAACCCCCTCGTGTATCGGCTGGGAGAGCAGGAACAGACGGTCCTCACCGTTCTGCTGATCAACCGTGGACGGGTCATCAGCCGTCGAGAGTTGGCTCGGCGCGCCGGGCTTGCCGATCTCAGCGAGCGCCGATGCGACAGCCTCCTCGTGGCAATTCGCAGGGCACTCGGCCCGCAGTCGGTCGTGACGGTGCGCAGCCGCGGATGGATGCTGAGCGACGAGGCCGTCGATGCCGCGTCCATCCTCATCGCCGAGCGACCATGACGCGGATTCAGCGCGCACAAAAGATCGAATCCTGAAACAAGCAGGCGATCGTCGCGAAACGTTGCTCATTTATGGTGGCGACACGATCGTCGCCAACGCCGCCGCCGGTCGTCCATCTCCCCCACATTTGCTGACGTCGCTCGCTGACATCACTCGCTGTGGCAACTGCATCGCTACCACGGTGTACTCGTGCGATAGTTGTCCACAAATTCGACCACGGCCTGTACACCAAACGTTGGACACGCGTACAGTACGCCACTGTCAGCGCCTCAGGGCCTGGCCGGAACACTGGGCGACGTCGCACCCAACGGCGCTCAATGTCAGGAGCAGTCCCCAGGTTGTCTTTCCGAAGACGACCTGGGGACGCTGCCTTTTTCGGGCACGTTCGCTACGTTTCACCTCATCCCTGTCATCGGGCGCCAGCCGGAGAACGGAGCACAAGCGATGAAGCTCATCACTGCGATCATCAAACCGTTCAAGATCGACGATGTGAAAGAAGCGTTGAAGGCCGCCGGAGCGCAGGGGATGACGGTCAGCGAGGTGCGTGGGTTCGGCCGGCAGGGAGGCCACAGCGAGACCTACCGCGGAGCCGAGTACATGATCGACTACGTGCCGAAGGTATGCGTCGAACTGGTCGTCGACGACGCTGTGGCCGACAAGTACGTCGACACCATTCGCGACGCCGCTGCGACAGGCAAGATCGGTGATGGCAAGATCTGGGTGACCGAAGTCGATCGCATCGTTCGCATCCGGACCGGCGAAGAAGGCAGTGATGCCGTTTGATATCTAGAGTCGATTCATGACCGCGACCGAAGTGCCAGCTGCCAAGACGCAGCGTTGGACTGCGCAGTGGAAAGAGCTCTACGAAGAGGTCATCACCACCGGGTTGTGCACGGGTTGCGCAGGCTGCGTCGTCACCTGCCCGCACGACGTGATCGGGTACGAGCACGAAGAGGGCAAGTACAAGCCGTTCCATCTCGAAGAGGAGCTCGGCCCGGACAACTGCATCCATGGCGAGAAGGGCTGCACCACATGCACTCGGGCGTGTCCCCGCTTCCGCGCCTGGGAGACCGCCGCCGACATGCACCTGTTCGGTCGGATCCGCGAACCCGATGAGATGGCCGGCATCTGGCGGCAGCTGCTGCTGACCCGCGCCACCGACTCGGCACAGCACGAGCACGGCCAGGACGGTGGCTTCGTCTCGGCGATGCTCGTCTGGTTGCTCAACAACGACTACATCGACGCGGCGATGGTCAGCGGTGTCGAGCCCGACGACGCGTGGAAAGCCAAGCCCGTGCTGGCCCGCACCGTCGATGACGTGTTGGCAACTGCGGGAAGCCGCTACACCTACTGCGCAAACCCGTTGGCGCTGCGCGAGGCGCTCGACGCCGGGCTGACCCGGCTGGCCCTCGTCGGTATGGGTTGCCAAACGTCGTCGCCGCCGGTCATGTGGGACCGCAAGGCCGGCAAGATCGGCAAGCCGTTCGTCTTCAACATCGGGCTGCTGTGTTCGAAGACGTTCGACGACGCGATCTTTCCCGAGCTGTTCGAGGCGAAGTACGGCCTGAAGAAGGCCGACATGATGAAGATGAACATCAAGGGTGTGTTCCAGATCTGGATGAAGGACGGCTCCTACCACGAGATCGATCTCAAGGAATGCCACCAGTGGACCCGGGAAGGTTGCAAGAGCTGTCCCGACTTCGCAGCCGAGCACAGCGACATCGCCACCGGCGGCATCGGCGAGGACAACGACTGGACCCTCACCATCGTCCGCACCGAGCTGGGTGAGGAAGTAATCGGCCGGATGCTTGCGGACGGCGCGATCATCGCCCGTCCGGCTCAGGAAGACGAGAAGGCGATGAAACTGCTGCGGCTGCTTTCGATCGTCAGTCGCCGACGATGGCCGGAGTGGGCCGACAAGGCACCGGCGGTCGGGGTTCCGCCTCCGAAGAAAAAGGGTGCGGCGGTCACACCGACCGTCGCCGCTGACTGAACAGGATCGCCGCAGCCAGCATTGCGACGATGATCCCCAGCGACACGTACGTGCTGATGTGGATCCAGTGTGAGACCGTCATCTTCACGCCGACGAAGATGAGGATCCCGCCCAGCGCGTGCGACAAGTAGTGGAAGCGTTCCTTGGCGTTGGCGAGCAGGAAGTACATCGCCCGCAACCCGAGGATTGCGAACGCATTCGATGCGAACACGAGGTACGACTCGTTGGATACAGCCAAGATCGCCGGCACCGAGTCGACCGCGAAGATGATGTCGGTGATCTCGACGACGAACAGGGCAGCGAGCAATGGCGTGGCGGCACGCCTCCCGTCGAGGCGGGTGAAGAAGCGCTGGCCGTCGAGCTCGTTCGTCACGGGAACGAATCGCTTCAGCAGCCCAAGACCGCGTGTCGAACTCTCCTCTGCTTCCCCGTCGCGGTGTCGGATGATCTTGGCGCCGGTGTAGACGAGAAAGACTCCGAAGACCAGCAGCACCCACCAGAAGCGACTGATGAGCGCGGTTCCCAGGACGATGAAGACCGCCCGGAGGGTGAGAGCGCCGAAGATGCCCCAGAACAGCACGCGGTGCTGGTATTTGAGAGGAATGGACAACGTCGCGAACAACATCGACCAGACGAAGACGTTGTCGACGCTCAGCGACTTCTCGATCAGATAGCCGCTGATGAACTCGCCAAAGGCCGGCCCGCCATAGGTCATGGCAATCACGCCGGCAAATGCCAGCCCGCACATCACCCACACAATCGATTCGATCACGGCCTCTCTCGGCGTGGGCGCGTGAGCCTCGCGATGGCGGTACAGATCGATTGCCAACATCGCCACGATCACGGCGAGCAGGCCAACCCATGCACCGACGGAGACATCGAGGTCGACGAACTGTGAACGATCAGCAGCTGCAGCAATGAGATTCAAGAGAAAGCCCTTTCGACTGTCGCCGAACAAACGGACAGTCGAAGGTCTTGCTCCCGCTGCTGCGGGCGGGGGGCCGGGCAGCAAAGCTGCCGTGCTGACGACCGATCCCGAGGGCTACTCCCCTTCGACCCGCCTATTGTGCCTGATCGGGCCGGGATCTCCAACCGCGTCAGGTCGTCGGGCCGGCCGCGAGGAACGGCGGGAGCTGTGCCCTTGCCTCATCGATGGACAGACGCGCGGCAGCGTCCTCGACGTCTTGATCAACCCAGGCGGGGAACGGTTGCTCGTCGACTCTGTGGGCGCCCGTCGCCGTGTGCTCCTCGTGCAACGCCGCGAGCTGGCGCGGCGTGAATTGATCGGCAAGTCGCACGAGTGCCGGCCACAACCGGCGATGGACCAACGTGACCTTGCCGTTGACGAGCCGCAACCGAACGACGTCGGGCGAGTCGTCGAGCAACTGCAACGTGTCGAAGATCGCATGGCCCTTGGGGTGCCCCCACCAGCTTCCCTTGATCTGTTCACCGGCAACCAGTTCGGCAACGTTGGGAATCGGCCCGCGGGCGGATTGCAGGAGCATGCCGTGCTCGACCAGTGCAGCCATCACATCCACGCCGACATCATGGCGCGGTTGCCCCGCAACGATGACTGCCGCCTACGATCCGGCCATGACAGCCGATGTGCTTGCAGCAACACTCGTCGCGCCCGGGCAGCTCGAGCTCCTGCGCTTTCCGTATCCGGATCAGTTGGAGCCCGGGGCCGTGCTGCTGGAGATGCTGGCTTCGGGCATCTGCGGCACGGACAAGCACACCTTCCGCGGCGAGACCCAGCAGTATGCCGGTACCGATCACGCTTCGTCGACGCCGTTCCCCATCATCCAGGGGCACGAGAACGTCGGCATCGTCACCGCGATGGGCGCCGGAGGGGCGACAGCGTTCAACGGCTCCCCGCTGCAGGTCGGTGACCGCGTCGTGCCTGCACCGAATCGGGCGTGTGGCCAGTGCGAGTTCTGTCTCGGTGACTATCCGTACTACTTCTGCAGGCGGCTCGAGAACTACGGCAACTCACTGACGTGCTCGGTCGCGCCCCACCTGTTCGGCGGCTGGGCCGAGTACCTCTACTTGCGTCCCAACACGCCGATCTTCCACGTGCCGGATGGTCTGCCCACGAACGTTGCGGTGCTCGCTGAACTGTTCGCGGTGACCCACAGCCTCGACCTCGCGGCGAAGATGCCACGCCCTGGCGGGTTCCGGCCCGGCGACACCGTGGCAGTCGTCGGGATCGGCCCAGTCGGCATCGTTCACGTTGCGAAGGCCAGCCTCATGGGGGCGTCCCGCGTCATCGCCATCGATCCGTTCGGCCCTCGAGTTGCTCTCGGTGCCGACCTCGGGGCCACGGACACGCTCGTCGCCAGCGGCGCCGACCCGAGCGCCGCGGCGTTCGTTCGTGACCTCACGGATGGACGCGGTGTCGATGTCGTTGTCGACGCCACCGGCCATCCCGCCAGCTTCGGTCCCTCACTATCGCTGCTCCGTGATGGAGGAACATTGATCGAGGTCGGCGCGTTCGTCGATCTCGGGACCGTTCCGATCAATCCAGCAACCATCCTCGGTCGGAACCTGACCATCGTCGGGGTCGCCGGCGAAGACGCGCGCGCCTACGACGCGACGTTGGCGATGCTCGCCGCCAACCACGAAAAGGTGCCGTTCCACCGCGCAGTCACGCACACCTTCCCGCTTCATCAGGTCGAGACGGCCATGCAGACGGCGCTCGGCGCCGACACTGCGATGAAGGTGGTGCTGACGCCGTCGGTCCGGGCAGGAGCCAGCTAGTCCGGCGACTCGAGCATCAATAGATGCTTCGGCGCAATGATTCTTCGGGACATCTGTCCCAAAAAGGGTCTTCGATCGGCGACACTTGGGTACTGGAGAAGTGTTCGCTGACATCGTCGGCCTGCGAGCGACCGTCATACCGGCTCGGAGAATCCAGCTCGCGAAAGGGTGCACGTGAAGTGTTCAGTCGAATCTGCGTCTCGTCCAACTTCGCCGCGCCACCCCGACTTCGCCTCCAAGGTGCTCGCGTCCCTCGCCCAGCGCCACTGCGCCGGCGAGCCCGCGCACGAACTGTCGATGGAGCTGTTCGACACGGTGCACCCGTGGGCGACATCATTCGCCGCGTCTCAATCGACAGGGCTTCCCGCGCATGCAGACCGCAACGAGGTCGTGTCGCAGGTGCTGCGGCTCACATGGGAAGCGTGCCTACGCATCGACTGGTCCCGCTGTGTCACATGGCCTGCCTTCCTCGATAGCAAGGTCAGCCATGCCCGCATGGAAGCGGCGCGGTGCGACGATTGGCTGAGCAGGCGCGAGCGGGTCCGGCGCCGCACGTTCCATGCGGAAGTTGCCCGCGTGGAGCAGCGTGAACAGAGATCGCTCAGCAACGCCGAACGTGACGACCTGGCTGTTGCGGTCGCGCCGAGCTCGAGTCGTACCGACTGGCCGCAGTCGCTGCTGCAGTCGCGCCACCCTTCCACCGTTGCCGATGTGCCGGACCCTGTGCGGGGAACATCGGACGACCCGATCACCACTGAGGACGTTGTCGAAGGACGCGAGCTCGGCGGGATTCGCACCCGCTGTTTGACGAAATGGCTGGCCATCGTTGCAGCAGACAACCAGGACCTGGCATCGGACCTGTCGCGATGGGCGCAGCTCGACGAGTCGTCTCAGGGCGATCTCCCGAGCCGGTTGGCTCATCGCGTGGAGCCCTACACCAGATTGCTGCTGGCGATGCTCGGCGACGCGGCCTGATGGCGCCCCGTCGGACCAACGTCTCGACGGCGGTCTTGTGTTCTTCGTGCGGCGGTCGCCTGGCCCGTGACAACTCGGGAACGGTCTGCTCACCATGCCGAAGGACCGACATCGAGGCAGTTGCGTACCGCGGTGCCGTGGACAAGCGAAACGAATCGGACATCAAGGTCGCCTTCGATTCATCCGGCGTCTACGGAGTCGCCGAGCAACTGGGCTGTGCTCCCCAGGACGCCCTCGACGTGCTGTTGAACTCACAGCTCTTGCCGTTCGTCTCGACGCAGCGGCGACTGCTGCTTCGTGAGCTCGTCGGATTGCAGGACAGCTCCCACGTGGCTGCGGGCAAGGTGTTGAACATCAGTCGGTGGACGGTTGCTGCGTTGAGGGTTCAGCTCGGCATCGAAAGGCGGCCCGCCGGGTCTACATCGGCGTCCTGATACCGAGAAGAGTGCGCACGTCCTCAGGGTTCGAGGCATGTTCCAAGCCCACTTCCAAGGTGATCCGCTGTGAGCGAACCAGTTCGGCGATGCTCTGATCCATCGTGATCATGCCGAACCTGGCACCGGCCTGCATCTGGCTGGCAAGTTGATAACCCTTCTTCTCACGGATCAGGTTTCGCACCGCGGGCGTCGCCATCAGTATCTCCACCGCTGGGGCGCGCGTGCCGCCGTCGGGGCCAGGAAGAAGTTGTTGCGTCACGACAGCTTGAAGGCTCGTTGCCAGCATCATCCTGATCTGCCCTTGCTGATCCGGCGGGAAGACGTCGATGATGCGGTCGACGGTCTGAGGAGCTGACTGCGTGTGCAACGTGGCGAATACGAGGTGGCCGGTCTCGGCGGCGGTCAGAGCCATGTGAATCGTCTCGAGGTCACGCATCTCGCCGACGAGGATCACGTCCGGGTCCTCGCGCAACGACCGCTTGAGCGCGGCGGCAAAGCTCTTCGTGTCCTCGCCGATCTCTCGCTGGTTCACGATGGCTTTCTTGTGGCCGTAGAGGAACTCGATCGGGTCTTCGCAGGACAGGATGTGCACTGCCTTGGTGCGGTTGATGATGTCGAGCAGCGCGGCGAGCGTTGTCGACTTACCGGAGCCCGTCGGGCCGGTCACCAGCACCAGCCCGCGTTGCAGTTGCGCGAACGTCTTGACCACGGCCGGCATGTTCAACGTACTGAACTCGGGGATGTGGAACGGGATGGTTCGCAGCACGGCCCCGACGGACCCGCGCTGGCGGAACACGTTCATCCTGAAGCGGCTCTTGCCGGGGATCGAATAGCTCGTGTCGAGCTCCAGCTCCGTCGTGAACTCGTCGATCTTGCGCTCGTTGAGGATTTCGAACACGAGACGCTCGATCACGTCTCCACGCAGGATTGCATAGTCGGCGACCGGCACGAGGAGACCGTTGACGCGCACTGTCGGCGCCGCGCCGGCCGCAAGGTGCAGGTCGGAACCGCCCATTCGCAGGCAGTGGTCCAACAGCTCGTCGATGTGATCGGGAGTGCGCGCGGCAGCAGTCGACGATGGGGATGCGAGGACATCGGTCACGCCACCTGTGTCGGCCAGGTTGGGCGTCCGTGAACGGAAAATTCAACATTTCACGCCGATTGGGGAAGCGGGCGTCGACGCTGCCATGAAGCGGCCGACACTGGGCAAGGACGGAGAACGGAGAGTTTCCCGATGGCAATGACCATGGAACCGCATCTGGCAGAGGGTCTGCCCATCGAGCCGCCAACACGGCGGCGCTACGGAGCGGCGTACAAGCTCGGGATCCTCGCCGAGTACGAGACGCTCGATCGCGACGGCAAAGGCGACTTGTTGCGCCGCGAGGTGCTGTACACCTCGCTGCTGTCAGAGTGGCGAAAGCAACGCGACCGCGGTGCCATCGAGGCGTTGGCAGGCAGACCGGGACGGCCTCCGCTCGACCCTGTCGAGCGCGAGAACAGCCGACTGCGTCATCAGGTCGAGCGGCTGGAGATCGATCTCTCCCGAGCCCGCACCGTGATCGAGGTCCAGGGAAAATGCTCGGCGCTGTTGGAGGAACTCGCCACCGACAGCGCCAGGACCAAGGGCGACGCGACGAAATGATCGAGGACGCCATCGACGAGCTCTCTCCGTTGGTGGGCACCAGTGCTGCATGCGCGGCTGTCGGCCGCACCCGCCAAACGCACTATCGCAGCCGGCAGATCTCCGCCGACTAGTCCGCCGTTCGTCTCACGGGCCGCCGAACGGTCACGGCGTGGCCGTCCACCCCGCGAAGGCGTCGA
>JANMMQ010000477.1:0-10364 GCA_031373465.1 Ilumatobacteraceae bacterium
GATGCCGCTCAGGTCTCGGCTTCGAAGCGACGCTTCGTGTCGCTGACCGTCTGTCGGCGCCGGCTGGCGACTGTTGCTGGTCATTGGCCGGATTCAATCCATTTGATCACTCCGTCGACAACCCTCCGCCGAATCGGGCACGCCCAGAACGCAACGTAGTGTTCTGGGTGTGCCCGATTCGACAGTCAGCGACGGGTGGCGGGGTGGGGTAGCGGGGTCCACTTCGGGCGTTCGAGCAGGGCCACCATCTGGTCGTGGGCGGTTTGGCCGACCATCTCGATGATCTCGTCGCGCAGGTACTGGTAGGCCGGGACGCTCCCGACGAAGGCTTCGTGGGTCTCGGTGCACCACCAGTGGAAATCGTCTCCGCCCTCACCCCAGTCGCGTCGCTTCCACTCACGAAGCGTCGACGTGACGTAGCCGTTGTCATCGGTGTGATGCTCGAGGCGCAGCGGAAGTTGCCAGCAGACATCGGGCTTCCAGTCGATGTACCGCTCGCCGGCCTCGACTGCGGCGATGTGCAGCGCGCAGCCGGCACCGCCCGGGAAGTCGGGCTGGTTGTGGAAGATGCACGCGCCCTTCACGACACGGGTCTTGGCCGCCCCGTCCTCGGTTTCCAGGACGCCCTTGTTGTGACCCTTCTTGTAGTTCTGCCAATGGCGCGGCTCGAGACGCGTCAACGCTTTGAGCACCGTCTGGACGTCGTCGTCGTCAACGAAGTGGGCGCCGTGGCTGCAGCAGCCCTGGGCGAGATCGGTGGCGTCGTGGTCGAGCACCCCTTTGCAACCGGCGCCGTATATGCAAGTCCAGTTCGATCGCAGGAACGTGGCGTCGAACACCCACGTTCGGCGATCGTTGCTGTCCTCGAAGCCGATCCACTCGTGCAGATCCAGCGGCGGCGTGTCGGAATGCTTGGGCACGCGCTGAACCTACCTCGGTAGGCTGACAACTCCATGGCTTCTCCACCACAGAACGCTGACCAGCTGCGCGATACCTTCCTCGATTGCTTCGTCAAGCGCGCACATACGGTCGTGCCATCGGCAAGCCTGATCCCACACGATCCGACGGTCCTGTTCACGGTGGCAGGCATGGTGCCGTTCAAGCCGTACTTCGTCGGCAACGAAGTGCCACCGTTCAAACGGGCCGCCAGCAGCCAGAAGTGTGCTCGGGCGGGCGGCAAGCACAACGACCTGGACGACGTCGGGCGCACGAAGCGGCACCTCGTGTTCTTCGAGATGCTCGGCAATTTCAGTTTCGGCGACTACTTCAAGAACGAGATCATTCCGTGGAGCTGGGAGCTGACCACCGAGACGTTCGGCATCGATGGCGACAAGCTGTGGATCACCGTCCACGAAAGTGACGACGAGGCCGAGGCGATCTGGCACGAACAGGTCGGCGTGCCGATGGATCGCATCCAACGTCTCGGCGACAAGGACAACTTCTGGCAGATGGGCGACACCGGCCCGTGCGGGCCGTGCAGCGAGATCCACATCGACCGTGGGCCGTCGTTCGGCCCTGAGGGTGGTCCCATCGCCGACCCAGAGGGCGATCGCTTCATGGAGTTCTGGAACCTCGTGTTCATGCAGTACAACCAGGCCCCCGATGGCAGTCGCACGCTGTTGCCGAAGCCGTCGATCGACACGGGCCTCGGATTGGAACGCATGCTCTGCTTGCTGCAAGGTGTCGACTCGGTCTGGGAGACCGATCTGATGCTGCCGCTCATCGACCAGGCCTGCAGCCTCACCGGAAAGACCTACGTGCCCGGCGACTACGACCACCGCGACAGCTTCGCCATGCGCGTCCTCGCCGAGCACGCTCGTAGCAGCACGATGCTGGTCAGCGACGGGGTGTTCCCGTCCAACGAAGGTCGCGGCTACGTGCTGCGCCGGATCATCCGGCGAGCGGTGAGATACGCCTATCTCCTCGGAACCGAGAAGCTGGTCATGCCGTCACTGGTCGAGACAGCGGTCGACATCATGGGCTACGCATATCCCGACGTCTCCAAGAATCGCGACTTCATCGTCGGAGTGCTCACTCGCGAAGAGGAGCGGTTCCGCCAGACCCTGAAGCACGGGTTGTCGATCCTCGAAGACGAGTTGAGCGGCGATCGCGCCGAACTACCCGGCTCGACCGCGTTCTTGTTGCACGACACCTACGGTTTCCCGCTCGAGCTGACCGAAGAGATCGCCGGCGAGCGCAATGTCGCGGTCGATACGGCCGGCTTCGAGACCGAGATGAAAGCTCAGCGTCAGCGTGCCAAGGCGGCGCGAAAGGGCACTGCCACCGACGACGACCGCCTCGACGTGTACCGGGAGATCGTCGAGCAGTTCGGTATCACCGAGTTCCTCGGCTACACGGATGATTCGACGGATTCCCGTCTGCTGGCCGTGGTACCGAATGACGATGACACAGTCGAACTGTTCCTCGACCGCACCCCGTTCTATGCCGAGAGCGGCGGCCAGGTCGGCGACACCGGCACGATCAAGTCTGCGGACGGGAGCACGGCGGAGGTCCTCGACACCACGTTTGCGTTGCCGGGACTGCGGCGACACACCGCTCGCATCACCGAGGGAATCTTGGCGGCGGGCGCTCAGGTCACGGCATCGATCGACGTTGCCCGCCGCGCCGCGATCCGTCGCAACCACACAGGCACGCATGTGCTGCACTATGCGCTGCGCAAGGTCCTCGGTGAACATGTCAAGCAGGCCGGCTCGCTGGTGGCGCCGGATCGGCTTCGATTCGACTTCAGCCACTACGACGCTATGACCGACGCCGAGATCGCCGAGATCGAACGCATCGCCAACAATGAGACACTGGCGAACTCGCCGGCGCGCTCGTTCGAGACGACGAAGGACGAGGCATCTGCTCTAGGTGCCATCGCCTTCTTCGGCGACAAGTACGGCGACATCGTCAGGGTGCTCGAGGTCGGCAACTCGATCGAGCTCTGCGGTGGCACCCACGTTCGTGCCGCCGGCGACATCGGTCTGATCAAGATCGTCAGCGAGTCCTCGATCGGGTCGAACCTCCGTCGAATCGAGGCGCTCACGGGCGAGAACTCGGTCCGCCTCCTGCAGCGCGACGAGAAGTTGGTCAGCGACGCAGCACGGCTGGTCGGCTCGACGGCCGACGAACTGGTTGGCGGTGTTCAACGACGGCTCGACGAGATCAAATCGTTGCAGGACGAGATCAAGAACCTGCGCGGGCAACTAGCCAGCGGCCGCGCCACGGAGTTGGCAGCGGCCGCGACGAACGGCGTCGTCGTGACTCGCGTCGACGGCATCAGTCCGTCAGACCTTCGCGATCTGGCCGTCGCTGTGCGCCAGCAGGCCGGTGTTCACACGGTGGTGCTCGGTGGCGTCACAGATACCGGCGGCGTCTCACTGGTTGCTGCCGTGACCAGTGAGTCCGGCAAGGTCGCCGGTGACCTCATCAAGGCTGCGGCCAGGGCGGTGGGCGGCGGCGGTGGAGGCAAGGGCGACATCGCCACAGCCGGTGGAAAAAACCCGGAGGGCCTCGACGAGGCTCTGCGAATCGCTGCGGAGGCGGCCACTCAGTGACCGGCTCGGCCATCCGCGCTCTCGGCCTCGACCTGGGCTCGAAGCGCGTCGGAGTGGCCATCGGCGATCGCACCGGCACGATCGCCTCACCACTGCACGTGATACAGCGCAGCGGCAGCGTTCGGCGCGATCACGAGATGATCGCCAAGCTCGTCATCGAGGAGGAGGCCGACATTGTGGTCGTCGGTCTGCCGCTCAACATGAACGGCTCCAGTGGGCCCGCGGCGCAGGCTGCCATCGACGAGGCTGGGGCGCTGGCTACCGTTGTCGGCGTGCCAGTGGTGACCTTCGACGAGCGACGCACGACGGTGACGGCCGATCAGGCGATGATCGAAGCCAACATGCGCGCGCAGGCGCGGCGAAGGATCGTCGACAAGATCGCCGCAGCCGTCATGCTGCAGAACTGGCTCGACGCCGGCGGTCCGGGACGATGAGCCGCCGTGGGGCAGCGCTCGAAGAGCGCGGTTGGCAGCACGACCCCTGGGATGATCCCGACGTCACTGATGCGTTGGTGATCGAGCGCCCTCGTCGCCAACACCGTTCGATCAAGTACATCGTGTACTTCGCGGGGATCGTGGCCATCGCCGCGCTGATAGTCGTCGGCTGTGTCGGGATGTGGTACCTGCGCCAGGTCAACCCATCCGGGGACCCTGGCGCCGTCGAGGTCTTCAAGGTGTTGCCGACCGACACCGTCGAGACGGTCTCCGCGCGATTGCAGGAGCGTGGCTTGATCACGAATGCACGCGTGTTCCGCTACTACGTCGACCACAACGGCGGTCTCGTCCTGACGCCCGGCGACTACGAGCTTCGTCCACGCGACCACATCGGAAACCTCATGCGCGTGTTGCGAACGCCGCCGTCGCTGACGTACACCAAGGTCACGTTCCCCGAGGGCTTCACCCTCGAGAAGATGAGCGAACGATTGTCGGCGAAGCTACCGCGCACCGATCCGCTGGCCTTCATGACGGCCGTTACCGATGGCTCCATCAAGTCGCCGATTCCCGGTCAGCCCGAGGGGCTCGCGTCGCTCGAGGGTCTGCTGTTCCCCGACACCTACCAGATCTCGGCGGACGAGACTCCCAGTCACATCGCCCAGCGGATGGTCGACCTGATGGACCTCGTGATCCGACAAGAAGATGTCGTCAACAAGGCCTATCCATTGCAGTTGTCGGCATATCAGGTGTTGATCATCGCCTCGATGATCGAGCGTGAAGCCAAGGTCGACGAAGATCGTCCCAAGATCGCGCGGGTCATCCTCAACCGACTGATATTGGGGATGCCGCTGCAGATCGACGCGACGCTGCTGTACGGCCAGCCGCCGGGCTCGTCGCCCACTGCGCTCAGCCAGATCGACACGCCGTACAACACCTACATGCACACCGGCTTGCCGCCCACGCCCATCGCCAATCCCGGTCGTGCATCGATCCAGGCGGTCGTCAACCCGGCCCCGGATCCCTCACAGGGCGACCCCATCTGCGTCGCCCTGCCGGTGCCGACCGACTGCCACTACCTGTTCTACGTCGTAGCCGACGAGGAGGGTCGCCATGCATTCGCGGCGACCTCCGAACAACACGACATCAACGTGCAGCATGCTCGCGATCTCGGGTTGCTGGGGTGATATCGGCAACGACGCGAGTTGCTGCAGCTATCGGCAGCCCGGTGCGTCACAGCTTGTCGCCGGCGCTGCACAACGCCGGATTTGCCGCCACCGGCGTCGACTGGGTGTACACCGCATTCGAGGTCGAGCCAGGCCAGGCGGCTGGCGCGCTCGACGCGATGCGCGTGCTGGGCCTTGGTGGTCTGTCGGTCACGATGCCGCACAAAGAGGCGGTCGCGTCGTTGGTCGACGAGCTCGACCCCGAGGCGGCGGCGTTGCGAAGCGTCAACACCGTGGTGCCTATCGGCGATGGGCGGCTGAAGGGCTACAGCACGGATGGCGCCGGGTTCGTGGCATCGCTGGCAGCCGAGGGTCTCGAGGTCGAAGGCAAGAGAATCTGCGTGATCGGCGCCGGAGCTGCGGCGCGGGCAATCATCGATGCGATGGCCCGGGCGGGCGCGGCGCAGATCGCCGTCGTCAACCGCACTGCCGACCGGGCGCACGCGGCAGCCGAGGTGGCGCCCGGCGTCGCGACGGTCGGCAGTCCCGACGATGTGGGCGACTGCGACATTGTCGTCAACGCGACATCGATCGGGATGGGCACGGATGAACTCCCATTCGACGCCAAGCTCCTGAATCAGGATCAAGTCGTCGCCGACATCGTGTATCACCCGCGTTGCACCGCCTTGCTCGCCGCGGCCCGAGATCGCGGTTCGCGCACCGTCGAGGGATTGGGCATGCTCGTTCATCAGGCCGTGTTGCAGCAGCAGTTGTGGACAGGCATCAGCCCGCCGGCGACGACGATGTGGGCCGCGGCAGAGCGGGAGTTGGCATCGCGGGGCCAGTAGCCTTTGACGTGATGCTTCGATACCTCACCGCCGGCGAATCGCATGGCCAGGCCCTGGTCGTCATCGTCGAGGGCCTGCCCGCTGGGTTGTCGATCACCGTCGAAGAGATTCAGGAAGAGATGGCCCGGCGGCGACTCGGTTTCGGCAGGGGTCCGCGCCAGAAGTTCGAGCAGGACGAATTGACGTTGCTCGGTGGCGTGCGCCATGGCCGCACACTCGGTTCCCCCGTTGCGATCGAGATCAAGAACAGCGAGTGGTTCCGCAGCGACAAGTGGCACGAAGAGATGTCGCCGGCTCCGGGCGCGACGAAGGAACCGCTGACACAGGTCCGCCCTGGTCACGCCGATCTTGTCGGCATGCAGAAGTACGGCTTCACTGACGCGCGCGACGTGCTCGAGCGCGCCAGCGCTCGCGAGACCGCCGCCCGCGTCGCCGCTGGGGCCGTCGTCAAGAAGTTGCTCTCGGAACTGGGTGTTTCGATCCTGTCGCACGTCGTGCAGATGGGCAGCGTCCGGTCGAAAGCCATCGAACGCCCCACCATCGCCGACCTTGCGCGAGTCGACGAGTCGCCGGTCCGCTGCTTCGATGCCGCTGCGGAAGCTGCGATGATCGACGAGGTCAAGTCCGCGGCAAAAGACGGCGATTCGCTTGGCGGTGTCGTCGAAGTGCTCGGCTATGGGATCCCTATCGGTCTTGGCAGCTATGTGCATTGGGATCGAAAGATCGACGCGGCCCTTGCTCAGGCGGTCATGAGCATCCAAGCGGTCAAAGGCGTCGAGATCGGCGATGGTTTCGAGGGCGCCGGCCGTCGTGGGAGTGCAGCGCACGACGCGATCGTGTGGGACGACGAAACAGGGGAGTACCGACGTGAGACCACCCTGGCGGGCGGCACCGAGGGGGGCATGACGACGGGCGAGTTGTTGGTGGTGCGCGCCGCGATGAAGCCGTTGGCGACGCTCAACCAGCCGACGCTGAAGACCGTCGATGTCGTCACCAAGGAGTCGACCGTCAGCTTCAAGGAACGAACCGACGTCACAGCCGTGCCGGCGATGGGCGTGGTGGCCGAGACGATGGTGGCATTGGTCCTCGCAGCCGAGGCGCAGCGCAAGTTCGGCGGCGATTCGATGTCCGAGTTCGTGCGCAACGCCGAATCGTTCCGCAGCTCGCTCGGTTAGCCGTGGGCGTCGCGGCCGATCAGCATCTCGTCCTCGTTGGGTTGATGGGATCGGGGAAGACCACGGTGGCGCGCATCGCCGCAGAGCGGCTCGGCCGGCGTGTGATCGACAGCGATGCTGTCATCGAGCAGGCCACCGGTCGGACGGTGCGCCAGATCTTCGCCGACGATGGCGAGGAAGCATTCCGCAAGTTGGAGACGGCCGCGTTGTTGGATGCTCTGGCCAGCCCGGAACCGGTAATCATCGCGGCTGCCGGTGGCGTGGTGCTGCATGACGAGAATCGCGCCGCGCTAAAAAACGCCAACGCAAAGGTCGTCTGGTTGTGCGCCACCCCGAAGTTGTTGGTCGAGCGCGCAGCCTCAGGCGGTCATCGCCCGCTGCTAGACGACGATCCGGCAGGTACGTTGCAGCGCATGCACGACCAACGCCACGAGCTGTACCGGGAAGTTGCCGACGCAATCGTGCTGGTCGACAATCGCACCCCCAACGAGGTCGCCGAGGCGGTGCTGAGATGATCACAATCCCAGTCCGGCTGGGCGACCGCAGCTATGACGTGCTGGTCGGGCACGGTGCCCGCAACGAAGTCGCCGGGCTGATCCCGGCGTCGGCCAAGCGCGCTGCAATCGTCACCCAGGACGGCATACCGATCGCGGTTGACTCGGGGCTTCCGAGCGAGATGTTCACGATCGGTCAGGGTGAGGAGCACAAGTCTCTCGCCTCCGTCGAAGAACTGTGCCGAGGTTTCGCCCGTTTCGGTCTGACACGAAATGATGTCGTGATCGGTGTCGGTGGTGGCATGGTCACGGACGTGGCGGGATTCGCCGCGGCCTCGTGGCATCGAGGAGTGCCGGTCGTCAACGTGTCGACTACCTTGCTCGGCATGGTCGACGCCGCGATCGGCGGCAAGACCGGTGTGAACCTCTCCACCGTCGACGACGGAACGGGGGGCAAGAACCTGATTGGCGCGTTCTGGCAACCCTCCGGTGTCATCTGCGACCTCGATGCCTTGGCCACTCTGTCACCTCGTGAGGTTCGCTGCGGGCGCGGCGAGATGGCCAAGTACCACTTCCTCACCGGCGACGATCTGCTGGCGATGGACGAGCCGGAACGCATTGCCCGGTGTGTCCAGATCAAAGCCGACATCGTGTCCGGCGACGAGCGGGAGTCCGGCCGGCGAGCGCTGCTCAACTACGGGCACACGCTGGCGCACGCGTTGGAGGTCGAGACCGGCTATGCCTTGGCTCACGGCGAGGCCGTTGCCATCGGGTTGGTCTACGCCGCCCACCTGGCCCACGGCCTTGGCCGGATCGACGATCGTCGGGTCGAGCAGCACTACGAAGTTGTTGGCGGTAGCTACGAATTGGACACGGAGCTCCCGCAAGGCGTCGATCGTCAGCGGTTGATCGAGCTGATGGGCCGCGACAAGAAGGCGCTCGACGACCGGCTCACGTTCGTGCTCGACGGTCCGCGGGGGGTTGAAGTCGTCAGCGGGATCACCGTGAAAGCAGCGCAAGCTGCGTTCGACGAGATCAGGTGCCGGTGACCACTCCGAGCCTGCAAACGGAACGCCTGGTGATGCGCGAGTGGCGCGACAGTGACCGAGCTCCGTACGCGGCGCTGAACAGTGATCCTGATGTCATGCGGCACTATCCGTCGATGCTCACTCCGCATCAGAGCGAAGAGATGATCGATCGGATGATCAGCGCGTGGTGCGACCGCGGATTCGGATTGTGGGCGGTGGAGCGTTGCGACACCGGGGATTTCATCGGTTACGTCGGGTTGTCGGCCCCTGCTTGGCAGGCGTCGTTCACACCCTGCGTCGAAGTGGGTTGGCGACTCGCGAAGCAACACTGGGGCAATGGATTTGCGCCCGAAGCAGCGATGGCGTCGTTGGACTGGGGTTTTGCCAACGTCGATCTTCCCGGCGACGAGATCGTCAGCTTCACCACCGAAGGCAACGTCAACTCGCAACGAGTCATGGAGAAGATCGGGTTGATCCGCGACATCGACGGAGATTTCGATCATCCGCTGTTGCCCGACTGGGTACATCGTCGCCACGTCCTGTACCGAATCAATCGTCGGCAACACGTCGAGCGCGTGGCACGATAGAGACGTGTCGCTGATCAGTCTCTTGCATGGTCCGAACCTCAACCTGCTGGGGCAGCGTGAACCAGACATCTATGGCACTGCAACACTCGACGATTACGTCGCGTTCGCCACAGCGGCTGCCGCCGAGTTCGGTCACGAGGTGCAGGCGTTTCAGACCAATCACGAGGGCCAACTGGTCGACGCCATCCACGCGGCACGCGGCACTTCGGCGGCGATCATCATCAACCCCGGGGCGTTTACACATTACGCGTGGAGCATCCACGATGCTCTCGTCGCATTCGACGGTCCGGTCGTCGAGGTCCACATCTCCAATCCCAACGCCCGCGAGCCCTGGCGGCACACCAGCGTGATCGCTCCGGTGTCGACAGGATCGATCATGGGCTTCGGAATGCTCGGTTACCGCCTAGCCGTCGAGGCCGTCGCCGCGAAGTTGGGTTCGCCGTGATGCAACCGCTGGAAGTTGCTGGACGGGCGCCCCGCGTTCGTCGGAGATTCGAACAGGCCGAAGCATTGCTAGTGAGCGACCTCACCAACATCCGCTGGTTGACCGGTTTCACCGGATCGAACGGATGGGCATTGCTGACACCCGACGATCTCGTGTTGATCACCGACGGCCGCTACGGCGAACAGGCGACGGCCCAGTTGGCCGAGGCGGGCGTTGATGGTCGGGTGATCGTCGGACTATCGGGCGCTGCGATGCTCGATTCGCTGTCCGCAGAGGTATCGCAATTCGCCTCGGTCGGCTTCGAATCGGCACACGTGACCTACGAACAGTTCCAACGGTTCCAGAACGTGTTCAAGCCCTCGATGGTTCCCGTGGGTGGGGTCATCGAAGCCGAACGCAGGGTGAAGGACGACGGTGAGATCGCCCGAATGGCCGAAGCCGCCAGGATCGCCGACGCGGCGCTCTCCGAAGTCCTGCAGGCCGGCGGCCTGGAGGGCCGCACAGAGGCCGAGGTGCGTAATCAGCTCGAGATCCGCATGCGTGAGCTCGGAGCCAGCGGTCCGAGCTACGAGACGATCGTCGCTACCGGGCCGGTGCACGCTGCGCGTCCACATCACCGTCCCACGGATCAGT
>JANMMQ010000402.1:0-2606 GCA_031373465.1 Ilumatobacteraceae bacterium
TCGACCATCAGACAGTCCTCGTCTGGAACGAAGTGTTCGAACAGCCTCGAGCCCATCGTCATCGGAAGTCCCTTGGCTTCGGAGAGGTCCTTGATCGCCTGCGGCATTCCGTGCATCCAGCCGCGTGACGTGCCGTGAGTCAGCTCTTCGTCGAGGGTCGCTGCCTCGACGAGCAATTCGTCGCGGTCACGTCGGCTGACAATTGCGTTGACCGCTGGATTGCGCTCGTCGATGTGGTCGAGGTACTCGCCCATCACCTCGCGACACGACACCTGGCGATCATGGATGGCCTCCGACAACTCCGCTGCGGAGAGCTCGGTGATGTTCACGAGGGAAGCCTGTCACGTCCCTTGCTTGCAGACCGCGGCGACGGCTAGCGGCGAAAGACTGCAGCGCCGTTCAACCATGTTTCATCGACCTTCGCATCTCTGACCTCGTCACCGGCGACCGCGGTGATGTCGCGATCCAGGACCACGAGGTCGGCACGAGCGCCCACCTCCAATGCGCCGGCGTCAGCGTCGAACGCTTGGAAGGCGGTGCCCGCCGAGTACGCGTGGACCGCCTGGAGGATCGAAACTCGTTCCTCGGGCATCCAGCCATCGAGGGGCTCGCCCTTGACGTTGCGCCGAGTGACAGCAACCGCGAGACCGTCCAGCGGTCGGTGCGACGAGACCGGCCAGTCCGAGCCGAAGCTGACCGCCGTACCGAGTCCGACGAGTGTCGCGATCGGATACTGAAGCGAACTGCGCTCCGGCCCGAGACGCGGGAGCGTCAACTCCAGCTGCGAGTCGTCGAGACACGCCCACAACGGTTCGAAGTTGGCGATCACACCGAGCTCCGCGAACCGCGGGCGATCGGCTGGATGAACGAGTTGGGTGTGGGCGATAACCGGCCGCCGGTCGGCCGGACCGTTGAGCAGCGACGCGTGCTCGATCGCGTCGAGAGCGATGCGAATGCCGGCGTCACCGATGGCGTGGATGTGGATCTGAAAACCGTCGGCGTCGAAAGCCCGTACGGCCTCTTTCAGGCCCTCGGCCGACCAGTTGGGCAGACCACACGAATGCGGCGAATCCTCGTAAGGCTCGAGCAGGTACCCGGTGCCGGCCTCGATCACGCCGTCGGCGAAGAACTTCGCCGTGCGTGCCGTAACCCACGCCGATGCTTCGGTGTCCGCCTCCAGTGCGTGCCGAGCCTCAGCAAAGCCCGATCGCTGCTGGGTCCACGTCAAGGGGTCGGCTTTGAGCGCCGCGTTGACTCGGCATGTCAGCACTCCGTTGCGGGCGCCGTCGGCGTACACGTCGAGCTCGTCGAGTTGAACTGCTGCATCCTGGGCCCAGACGATGCCCTCGGTGCTCAGGGCATTCATGGCTTCGATCAAGCCGCGCTCTCGACTGGCGCGAGTTTGCGGCGGCATGTGCCTCTCGACGAGGTCCATGGCGCCGTGCTCGAGCAGCATGCCCACTGGATGTCCGGTGCCATCGCGCACGATCGTGCCGAGGGAAGGATCAGGTGTCGACGCCGACACGTTGCCCGCGGCCATCGCTGCCGTGTTGGCCCATAGCGCGTGGTAATCGGTGGGGAAGAGCGCGACCGGGCGATCACTGCACGCGGCATCGAGCCACTCGGCCCGGCCGACGCCACCTGGAAGCACCGTCGGCGCATAGCAGTGACCGACGATCCAGGAATCATCGGGGTGGGCGTCGGCCCATCGGCGAACGTGGTCGATCACCTCATCGAACGAGGCGACGCCGGTCAGATCGAGTTCGTTGCGGTTGATCCCGCCGTGCAGAGGATGTGCGTGCCCGTCGCGGAACGCAGGACAAAGGGCGCGACCGTCGAGACGCACGACCTCGTGGAACTGCCCTGACCACGACGCAGCATCGCCGCCTATGGCGGCTATGCGTCCGTCTTCGATCAAGAGAGTGGTCGCGGGTGGGCCCCCGAACGTGATGATCGGGCCGCCGGTGAAAATCACTCGTGACATCACCCGATTAGACCATCTACATGCGGCTCGGCAGTCGTCGGAGAGTTTGGTCAAGCGTGTCGTCGGGTACCTTCGCGTACCCACCTGAGGAGGTAGGCACATGTCTGCAATCACCGCTAGCGCCTCGATCGTCGTCGACAAACCACGACAAGAGGTATGGAAGGCGCTGACCGACCCCGACCTGGTCAGCCAATATTTCATGGGCGCCACCGTCAAAACCGACTGGAAGGTCGGTCATCCGATCACGTTCAAAGGCACGTGGAAGGACAAGCCGTTCGAAGACAAGGGCGAGATCTTGTCGATCAAGCCCGAGAAGGAAATGACCTACTCGCACTGGAGTCCGCTGAGTGGCCAGGCCGACAGCCCTGACAACTACCACGTCGTTCACATCGAGCTCGATGACGCCGCTTCGGGCGGGACGAAGGTCACGCTCGAGCAGTCGAACCTCAATGGAGAGATAACTGAGTCGGACCGCAAGAGTCGCGAGGACTACGAGAAGAACTGGGCCTCGACACTTCAAGGGCTGAAGAAGGTCGCCGAAAGCTGACGGCGACCAGCTCGTGGAGATTCGCACTTTCGCCGCTGGACCATTGACGACCATCGCCTGACGGATCGGACACTT
>JANMMQ010000515.1:0-3098 GCA_031373465.1 Ilumatobacteraceae bacterium
GTCGATCGCGTCGAAGGCGTCGATCATCCTCAGCAATGCCTGCTCGACGACCTCGGGAAGTGCTGGGTGGATCCACACCTGCCCGTAGGCCATCTCGTCGACGGTGTTGCCGAGGTGGATTCCCTGAACGAACAACTGGACCAGCATCGACGCCTGGTAGCCGATGATGTGGGCACCGAGCAGGGTCCGCGTCGACGGATCACCGATCAACTTGCAGAAGCCGGTGGTGTCCTCCAACGCCCATCCGTACGCCGCGTCGCCGTACGGATGGATGACCACCGAGATCGGCCGCCCGAAGGCCTCGGCATGCGCTTGCGTCAATCCGATCGCTCCGACCTGCGGACTGCCGAACACCGCGTGCGGCGCCGGTCGCGCATCGAGCTTGCGCAGATCCTCGGGGTGCAAGAGGTTGTGTTGCACGACCTTGGCCTCGCCATTGGCCATGTGCTTGAGCTGGTAGCGACCGTTGACATCGCCGAGTGCCCAGATGCCTGCGGCGCTCGTGCGGCCGTATTCGTCGACGGCGATCTCACCGAATGGTCCGACATCGACTCCGGCGGTCTTCGCCTCGATCTGGTCGCCGTTGGGCAGTCGCCCCGCTGCAACCAGCAATGTGTCACCTTCGACGGTGATCTCTCCGCTGTCGGTTCTCACGTGCAACCCGATCCCCTCCGCAGTCATGTACGCGCGTTCCACCCGTGCTCCCAGAACCAACTCGAAGCGGTCGGCTACGAGCTCGGTGTAACGCTTCGAGATGTCGTGGTCCTCGGCCACCAGCAATCGGTGCCCCCGATTGATGATCGTGACGCGTGATCCGAGGGAGCGAAAGACATGGCTCAGTTCAGCGGCGATGAACCCGCCGCCGAGCACCAGCAGATGCTTCGGCTGCCGGGTCAGCCGCATGATGGTGTCGCTGGTGTGATACGGCACCTCATCGATGCCATGGATGTCGGGGATGAAGGCCCTTGCACCGGTCGCAAGCACTATCCGATCGGCGGTGATGGTCGCACCGTTCACTTGCATGGTGCGCTCGCCGACGAACTTCGCGTCGCCCTCGAACACCGTCACGTTGGGCAGCCCGAACCGGTATTGACGGCCATCCTCCGCGATCGGATCGATCCTGTCGAAGACTCGGTCGACGATCGCCCGCCAATCGGCCGATTCGTATTGGGTCGTGACGCCGTATTTCGTCGCGTTGTCGCGTGCAGCCGACTCGGCGACGTCGGCGGCGTAGACCATGATCTTGGACGGGACGCAACCACGGTTCAGGCACGTTCCGCCGAACGTCCATCGTTCGACGATTGCTATCCGCCAGTCATCCATCGCGCTGCTGATCACGGAGTTGCCGGAGCCGGTACCGACGATGATCAGGTCGTACTTTTCGGTCGTCACCGCATCAGCCTTGCAGCTGGGCTGGCAGAATTGCTGGGTGGCCGCCATCGAACAGATTCTCGCGACCGACTCGTGTCTGCACGTCACATGGGACGACGGAGTCGAGAGTCGATACCCATGGCTGTGGTTGCGCGATCACGCACACGACGACGCAACGATCCACCCGGTCACCCGACAGCGCCAACTCGATACGGCAGCGTTGGCACCCGACCTGCGGGCTGTCTCGGCCACGGCAGACAATGGCGTGGCCAGGATCGAGTGGGCCACGAACGAGCCGGACGGCAGCTCCGAGGTGTCGGAGGTACCAGTCGACTTCCTCCGCCGTTTTCGTTCTCCCGGGACAGCGCGGATCGAGGCCGCCCCTCAGCCGGTGCTGTGGGACGCCGCAACCATTGCCGAAGCACCACTGCAGGTCGAGTACGACCGCGTGATCGACAGCGACGAGGGTGTGCGTCAGTGGTTGTCGACCGTTGCCACATACGGATTCGCGCTGGTCACCGGCACACCACCGACGACGGCGGCAACCGAGGCGTTGATCCGCCGCGTGGGCTACGTCCGCGAGACGATATTCGGTGGCTTCTGGGAGTTCACGGCAGATCTGGCGAAGGCCGATCTCGCGTACTCGGCGACGTATCTCCCGGCCCACACGGACGGGACGTACAGCCACGACGCACCAGGGTTGCAGATGTTGCACTGTCTCCATTTCGACGGCACCGGCGGCGAGTCGACACTTGTCGACGGCTTCAAGATCGCCGACGTGCTCCGATCGACGGAACCGGAACTGTTCGCCGTGTTGTCGACGGTTGCGATCCCGGGCCAGTACATCGGTGACGGTTCCCATCTGATGGCTGCCCGGCCGGTCTTTCGCCACGATCACCGCGGCTCGCTGGTGCAGGTGTCCTACAACAACTCCGACAGGGCGCCGTTCCTGCTGCCGCCGGACGAGATGGCTCAGCTGTACGACGCGTTGCGCGCCTTCGATCGGCTCGCCAACAACGCGTCGATGCGGTGGAGTCAGGTTCTGAGACCGGGCGACGCGCTGCTGTTCGACAACTGGCGCGCGCTCCACGGTCGCAGCGCCTACACAGGGAAACGCACGATGTGCGGGGCGTACCTCAATCATGAGGATTTCGAGAGCCGACTGCGGACGATCGGGTGAACGTCCCGACGACCGGTACCGAAGAGATCGCCGACGGCGACGTCACCTGGCGTTTCGATCGGGCGTTCATGACCTCGACCTGGACGTGCATCTGGGGCCGTGGCTGCAAAGGCATCCTCGATGTGCCCGCCGAACATCTCCATCAGGGGTGCTGCTCCATCGGCGCCGAGCTGGGCGACGTCGACGAAGCCATGACCATCTCTGCGCTCGCAGCGACGCTCGAACCCGATCTGTTTCAACATCGCGACGCAATCGATGACGACGATGTGTTCAGCGATGACACCCGCATCAACACCAAGGTCGTCGATGGCGCGTGCATCTTCTTCAACCGGCCTGGGTTCGAGGGTGGTGAAGGTTGCGCGCTGCACCTCGCCGCGTTGCGCGCCGACGAGTCGCCAACCGCATGGAAGCCATCGGTGTGTTGGCAGCTACCGATCAAGGTCGACTGGCAAGTGCTACCCGAAGGTTCCGAGATTGCGACCGTACGAGGATGGGAACGGCGCGACTGGGGCGACGTCGGCGAGACGATGCACTGGTGCTGCACCGA
>JANMMQ010000528.1:0-12764 GCA_031373465.1 Ilumatobacteraceae bacterium
AAGTCAGGGCCGGACACTATCGACGGCCCTCGGGATTCGCTACGAGGCGATGCGCTCCGGTAGTTCGTCGCGCACGGCGGTGGTCAGCGAGCGGCGGGCGACCCAATCCGCCTCGATCTCGAGGGGGATGCGCAGGTAGGCGCTGCGATGGTCCTTGCGGCGAAGGCGCCACATCGCGTATGGCCCCAGGTAGCGGGCCGCGAATCCGAGCACACCGAAGCGCTTCCACTGCCGCACATGGACCAGTTCATGGCGCAGCAGGTACGGAGAAGCCTTGCCACGCCGCACGATCACGAGTGACCCGAGGGTGATTCCGTCCGCACCCTTTGGCACCGGGCCACCCTCCCAGAGGCGGTAGCCCTCGCGACGTTCGATCGGCACGAACAAACTGTAGCCCTATTCGTCAGTAAAGACGGGCTGTCAGCTGCTTGCGGTAGGGGGCAGTACGTGGATCGTCGGGGCCCATGAGCTCCAACAGGTCGACGTACTGCTGGCGGGCGTCGTCGTCGTCCTTGACCTTGTCGAGCAGGCCGTTCAAGCGAGAGTCGTAGTCGTCAGTGACCAACGTCGGCTGCGTGCTGACCCGTGCTGCGGCGGCGACGCGTCGGGTGCGATCGGTTTCGGGGATGCGAGCCAGGAACGTGAGCGCCTGCTCGCCCTCGCCACGGGCAACGAGTTGCTCGGCAAGGCCGACAATTGCGTCCTCGTGGGCGGGCTCCAGTTCCAGCACGGCTCGGTAGGCGCCTTCAGTACCTTCCGCCATCAGCGACGCGACCGTGCGTTCGGCTTCGGACGGAAGCAGGTTGGCCACGAACTCCTCGATGACGTGCTCGGGATGGGCACCGACGAAACCGTCGACGACTTCGCCGTTCTTCAGCGCGTAGACCGCCGGAATCGACTGCACTTGGAAGGCCTGGGATACCCCAGGGTTCTCGTCGACATTAACCTTGACGAGCACCACTTCGCCATTCGTCGCATCGGTGACCTTCTCGAGGATGGGACCGATCGTGCGACACGGGCCGCACCATGGTGCCCAGAGATCGACGACCACGGGTGAGGTCTTGGAGCGGTCAACAACCTCGGTCTGGAATGTTGCGTCGGTGACATCGATGGCCATGTCCGCACGATACCGGGATACCGTACGAGCAGCATGAACGACGTGCCAGGCATCGACGCTGCACCGGTCACCGAGTGGCTGGAGGCCCATGTGGCCGGGGCTCGCGGGCCGTTCACGTTCGACGTGATCGCCGGGGGCCACTCGAATCTGACGTATCGCGTCGTTGGTGCAAACGGCGCCGCGTACGTGCTGCGCCGACCGCCGCTCGGGCACCGGTTGGCAAGCGCTCATGACATGGCCCGTGAGCATCGCGTCATCGCCGGGTTGCAGGGTTCTGCGGTTCCGGTCGCGCCGGCGCTCGGACTCTGCACTGACGAAGGTGTGAACGATTCGCCGTTCTACGTGATGGGTTTCGTCGAAGGTCACGTCGTCAGAGATCGGGACGGAGCCGAAGCCGCGTTGGCACCATCGGCGCGCCGCCACGCCGGCGAGTCCCTCGTCGACACGATGGCCGCGATCCATTCCGTGGACCTCGACGCGACGGGATTGACGGACCTCGGCAGGCACGAGGGCTACATCGCCCGTCAACTGAAACGTTGGTACGGGCAGTGGAACGAGCAGAAGACGCGCGACATCCCCGCGATCGACGACGCCCACGACGCACTGGTGAAACGGATACCGGAGCAAGGTCCGGCGACGTTGGTGCACGGCGACTACCGACTCGACAACTGCATCGTCGGCGACGATGGCAACATCCGCGCGGTGCTCGACTGGGAGATCTGCACGCTGGGCGACCCACTTGCCGACGTCGGTCTGCTGCAGGTCTACTGGACCGGACCAGGCGATGATCTCTCGGCGTGGGGTGGCTCCACGACCACGGCCGACGGCTTCCTCGATCGATCCGACCTGACTGCGCGATACGCACAGGTCAGCGGACGCGATCTGTCCCAGTTGCCGTTCTACGTCTCGTTCGCATACTGGAAGTTGGCGTGCATCCTGCAGGGGGTCTACTACCGCTACGTCGGCGGAGCCCTCGGTTCGCGCGACCCAGCGGAGCTCGAACCGTTCATCGAGCAGATCGACAGCGCGGCGGCTCGTGCGGCCGAGTGCCTAGAGGCGTTGCCGTGACCGACCCGTATACGCTGCACCAGACCTTGCCCTCGCTCGAACAGCCGGTGATGGTCGTGATGCTGACGGGCTGGATCGACGCCAGCGGAGCCGCAGCTGCCGCGATGGCGACGGTGCAGGAGGAATGGTCAGTGAGGCCGTTGCTGACCTTCGACGGCGACACCTTCATCGACTACCGCGCCAGACGGCCGACCATGGAGTTGCGCGAGGGTGTCAACACCCGGTTGATCTGGGCCGACATCGAGTTGCACTTCGGACGCGACTCCGCCGGGCACGACGTATTGACCCTCAGCGGTCCCGAGCCGGACTCGCAATGGCGACGGTTCGCTGACGTGGTGTCGACGTTGGCGGTTCAGCTCGGGGTACGCAAGATGGTCGTTCTCGGTGCCTATCCGTTCGCCACGCCGCACACTCGCGATCCGCGGCTGTCGAGCAGTTCACCGTCGGCCGACGTCGTCGCCAGCGTTCCCTATCTCAAGAACTCCGTCGACGTACCCGCAGGAATGGGCGCTGTCCTCGAACACGCCTTCACCGACAAGGGCGTTCCAGCGCTCGGCATCTGGGCACAGGTTCCGCACTACGTCAGTGCGATGAGCTACCCGGCCGCCACGCTCTCCCTCCTCACCGGGCTGCACGATGTGGCCGGGCTCGAGGTCGACGCATCAGCGGTGCGGCAGGAGACCATCATCCAACGGCAACGCCTCGATCAACTTGTGGCCGGCAACGACGAGCATCGTTCGATGGTCGAACAGCTGGAAGAGCTCTACGACCAGGCGCAGGAGCAGACCGATCTGTTCGGCACCGGTGGCATCCCGACTGGCGACCAACTGGCTGCTGAGTTCGAGCAGTTCCTGAGGGACCAGGACACCTGACCGGTACCGGGGGGCGAGTACCGTCGCCGCCATGAAGGTCGACGGAGGGATCAGCAGCGACCTGGGCAAGGCTGCCGCCAGCGCCCAGGAGACCGAGGCCGTCGGCTACGACGGCGCCTGGGCCTCGGAAACCGCTCACGACCCGTTCTTCCCGTTGCTGCTGGCAGCCGAGCACACCGAACGCCTCGAGCTCGGAACCTCGATCGCCGTGGCATTTGCCCGAAATCCGATGACACTCGCCCACATCGGCTGGGATCTGCAGTCCTTCTCGAAGGGGCGGTTCATCCTCGGGTTGGGCAGCCAGATCAAACCGCACATCACCAAGCGGTTCAGCATGGAGTGGAGCCATCCGGCGCCGCGGATGCGGGAGATGATCCTGGCCATCCGGGCGATCTGGGACACGTGGCAGCACGGTTCGCCGCTGAAGTTTCGTGGCGAGTTCTACACGCACACGCTGATGACGCCATTCTTCGCGCCCGAGCCAGCGGACATCGCCGCCTTCGGAACGCCGCAGATCTTTCTCGCAGGCGTCGGCGAACTGATGACCGAGGTGGCCGGTGAGGTGTGCGACGGTTTCATCTGCCACGGGTTCACGACGGAGCGCTACCTGCGTGAGGTCACCCTTCCTGCACTCCAGCGGGGCCGGGCCAAAGCGGGCAAGACCATGGAGGGCTTCGAGGTCGTCGGTCCATCCTTCGTCGTGACGGGCAACAACGACGAGGAGATGGCAGCCGCAGCGGCAGGCACGCGCCAACAGATCGCTTTCTACGGGTCGACGCCCGCGTACAAAGGAGTGCTCGAGCTCCATGGCTGGGATGGTCTCCACGAAGAGCTGAACGCCCTCTCCAAGAAGGGCGGCTGGGTCGAGATGGGCAACCTCGTCACCGACGACATCCTCAACACGTTCGCTGTCGTCGGCGAGCCCGAGAGGATCGCCCCCGAACTGCTGCGCCGGTACGGCGACGTCGTGCAGCGGATCAGCTTCTACGCCCCGTACAAGAGCGACCCGGACCGCTGGCGAAGCGTGCTGGCCGCCCTCCAATCCTCCTCCTGACCCCAACCCTTATACGAGTGTTTCCCGCCACCCCGGGGTGGAAGCAAACACTCCGATGCGACCGGACGAGTCGCAAACACTCGGTTGGGTTAGGCGAGCTTCAGTTGCTCGTCGAGGTAGAGCTCGCGGCACTTGGCTCGTTGCAGCTTGCCGGACGACGTCTTCGGCAACGTTCCGGGCTTGACGAGCATCACGTCGCGAGGCGGCAGCCCGCACACCTCGAGAGTGCGATGGTGCAGGGCCTCGCGGACTTGAGGAGGATCATCGGTACGCACCTCGGCGACCACGACGACGCTCTCCTTGCCCTTGTACCCCTCGACGCCGAAGGCGATGACGTTGCCGGCGCGCACGCCCTCGAGCGTGCCGCACGCCCGCTCGATGTCCTCTGGGAAAACATTGCGACCACCGACGATGATCACATCTTTGATGCGGCCGCACAGCACCAGCTCTCCGTCGACCATGTAGGCCAGGTCGCCCGTGCACAGCCAGCCGTCGTGGAACAGCGCCGCCGTCGCGTCGGGCCGCTTGTAGTAGCCGGGCGTCACCGAGGTACCGCGCAACAACAGCTCCCCCACGTGACGCTCGGGAAGTTCGGCGTATGTCGCTGGGTCGACGACCTTCATCCTCAGACCGGGGACCGCCTTGCCGAGATGCGGAATGCGGCGCACGTCGAGCTCTTCATCGGCGTCGGCGAGATCGAGTGGCTTGGCGATGCGATCACGCTCCAGGACCACCCTGTCGACGGAGTCGCAAACCATGCCGCGGTGTCGTGGCGGGAACACTCCCCCGATCGCCAGCTCAGCCATGCCGAACGCGGGGAAAACGCTGCCCGGTTTGAAGCCGAAGGGTTCGGCCGCAGCAACGAACGCCTCGACCGCTTTCGGGTCGACGGGCTCGGCGCCGCTGAGCGCCAGCGTCAGCCTCGACAGGTCGAGACCATTCATCCGCGCGAGCGCGCGCGTTGCCAGCACCCACGAGAAGTTCGGCCCAGCCGTCGCCGTGCCGCCCCAATCGCTGATCCATTGCATCCAATTGCCGGGCTTGGCAAGGAAATCCTGCGGTGCGGCCTGCACCAACTGGCAGCCGTTGGTCATCGGGATCGACAAGAAGCCGACCAGGCCCATGTCGTGGTACAGGGGCAGCCACGAGACCATCACCTCGCCCTCGCC
The DNA here is from genome assembly GCA_031373465.1 of Ilumatobacteraceae bacterium. Taxonomy (GTDB): domain Bacteria; phylum Actinomycetota; class Acidimicrobiia; order Acidimicrobiales; family Ilumatobacteraceae; genus JAENVT01. The sequence continues at coordinate 5,281 of JANMMQ010000528.1, forward strand.
GAGCTCGGCGGCGCTGCACGAGGCGTCGATGTTGGCCGCGAGGACCCGATCGGGGATCATCACGCCCTTCGGCTCGCTGGTGGATCCACTGGTGTACTGCAGGATCACCAGACGTTCGGGGTCGTGCGGCGGGACTTCGAGGCGATCGGCCCTTGGTGCCGACGGAGATCCCGGCAAGACCGCTGCCATCAGCTCGATCGGCGGATCACCGATCGTTCGATCGTAGAACGTCGCGAGCAGGTCGTCGATCAGCAGCAACTTGGCGTCGCCGTGGCGGATGCGTCCCCGAGTGGAGTCGATGAACGCGTCGAGCGAGCCCATGCGCATCGGTAGGGGAAGCACCATGCTGGCAAGGCCGGCCAGCCAGCAGCCCTGGATGATGGTGATCAGCTGCCGCGAGGTGGGCCCGAGAATGGCGACATGATCGCCGGGCACCAGCCCCCGAGCCTGTAGCGCTGCCCCGACGACTCGTGCTTCGTTGTGGATCGCACGCCAGGGCACGAACGATTCCCCGCCCGCCGGGGCAACGGACGGGCCGACGAATCGGACGCCCGTGTCGCGGTCGGCCGCAGCCATTATCCGATCAACGATGCCCACGTACGGCGACCCGCTGAGCGACGACATCAATTGCAACCGTAGTAGCGCCGCGTCGCATCGTAGAATCTTTGGGCTATGACATCGGCGCCCGCGACACCTGACGACGTCCCCAAGTTTCGGTATACGGGCGTCCTGGCTCAAGAGATCGAACTTCGCTGGCAGGACAGGTGGGAAGCAGAGGGCACCTTCGAGACGCCGAATCCGGCCGGCCCACTGGCCGATCCGGCCAAGATCGCCGGACGGCCCAAGATCTTCGTGCTTGACATGTTTCCGTACCCGTCGGGCACCGGCCTGCACGTCGGCCATCCGCTGGGGTTCATCGGGACCGACATCTACAGCCGCTACAAGCGGATGACCGGCTACAACGTGATGTACACGATGGGCTTCGATGCCTTTGGTCTGCCCGCCGAGCAGTACGCGGTGCAGACCGGGCAGCACCCCGCGATCACGACCAACGCCAATGTTGCCAACTATCGCCGGCAGCTGCGCCGCCTGGGCCTCAGCCACGACGCACGCCGCGGCATCAGCACCACCGACCCCGCCTACTACCGATGGACGCAGTGGATCTTCCTGCAAATCTTCAACTCGTGGTATGACGTCGAGGCCGACCGCGCACGGCCGATCAGCGAGCTGATCGAGCAATACGAGTCGGGTCAGCGCCCCACGCCCGACGGCCGATCGTGGAGCGACCTCTCGACGTCGGAGCGCGACAGGGTCATCGAGGATCATCGGCTGGCATTTGTCAGCGATGCACCCGTCAACTGGTCGCCGGGTCTCGGCACGGTCGTCGCCAATGAAGAAGTCACCGCAGATGGTCGCAGCGACCGCGGCAACTTCCCGGTCTTCAAGCGCAACATGCGTCAGTGGATGATGCGGATCACCGCGTATGCGGATCGATTGATCGAGGACCTCGACCTCCTCGACTGGTCCGACGCGATCAAGGCGATGCAGCGCAACTGGATCGGTCGCAGCGAGGGTGCGACCGTGCACTTCGAGTCGAGTGCCGGGCCCGTCACCGTGTTCACCACTCGGCCCGACACGCTGTTCGGAGCAACGTTCATGGTTCTGGCGCCCGAGCACCCTCTGGTCGACGCGCTGACGACGCCCGATCGGCGGAAGGTTGTCGCTCAGTATCGCCACCAGGCCGCGTCGAAGAAGGACATCGACCGGCAGGACGACAGTCGCGAGAAGACCGGAGTGTCGACCGGGGCGTATGCCATCAACCCGGTCACCGGCGAATCAATTCCAATATGGATCGCGGACTACGTGCTGATGGGTTATGGCACCGGTGCGATCATGGCGGTACCGTCCGGCGACCAACGAGACTTCGAGTTCGCCCGCTTGTACGGCTTGCCGATTCGTGCCATCCAACAGCCGCCCGGCCGCAGCCTCGACACCTCGACGTGGGACACCGCGTTCGTCGGCGACGCTCCATACGTCAACAGCTCGAACGACTCGCTCGACCTCAACGGGACCAACAGCATCGCCGAGGCCAAGCGTCTCACCAACGAATGGGTCGAGAAGAACGGCCACGGCAAGGCGGCCGTCACGTACAAGTTGCGCGACTGGTTGTTCAGTCGTCAGCGGTACTGGGGTGAGCCGTTCCCCATCGTCTACGACCTCGACGGCAACCCGCACGGTCTCCCCGACAGTGAGCTGCCGTTGGTGCTACCAGAGACCGACAGCTTTTCGCCGCGCACCTTCGATCCCGACGACGAGTTCTCCAATCCCGAGAGCCCGCTCGATCGGCTCGACTGGTGGACCAACGTCGAGCTCGACCTCGGCGACGGCCTGCAGCCGTATCGGCGCGACACCAACGTCATGCCGCAGTGGGCTGGAAGTTGTTGGTACGAGCTGCGTTACCTCGACCCGACCAACGAGACACGCTTCGTCGACCCAGAGGTCGAGAAGTATTGGATGGGCCCCCAGGCCGAGGGCCACCACGGGCACCCGCATCCCGGAGGTGTGGACCTCTATGTGGGTGGCGTCGAGCACGCCGTGCTTCACCTGCTCTACGCGCGCTTCTGGCACAAGGTGCTGTTCGATCTCGGCTACGTGTCGTCCAAAGAGCCGTACTACCGCCTGTTCAACCAGGGCTACATCCTGGCGGCCGCGTTCAAGGACGAACGCGAGATCTACGTCGAGTCCACCGAGGTCGTCGAGCGCGATGGCGCATACTTCCACGGCGACCTGCCGGTCACACGCGAGTGGGGCAAGATGGGCAAGAGCCTCAAGAACGCCGTCACCCCCGACGACATCTGCCAGAGCTACGGCGCCGATACGTTGCGGCTCTACGAGATGGCCATGGGCCCGCTCGATGCGTCACGTCCGTGGGAAACACGCGACGTCGTCGGCATGTACCGGTTCCTGCAGAGGCTGTGGCGAAACGTGATCGACGAGGAGACAGGCGAAGTCGCCCTGCTCGACGGTCCAGCGGATCTCGAAACTCGGCGACTCCTGCATCGCACGATCGATGGAGTGCGCGATGACATGGATGCACTGCGGTTCAACACCGCCATTGCCAAGTTGATCGAGCTCAACAACCATCTGACGAAGTTGGGTGGCTGCCCGACCGACGTCGCCGAGCCGTTGGTGTCGATGGTCGCACCACTGGCCGCTCACGTTGCCGAAGAACTGTGGGCGAAGCTGGGCCACAACGAGTCGCTCGCCCACGAGCCGTTCCCGACTGCTGACCCGGCCCTGCTCGTCGCCGACACCATCGAGTACCCCGTCCAGGTCAACGGCAAGGTTCGAGGCCACATCACCGTCGCCGCCGGGCTCGACGTTGCGGGCGTCGAGGCGGCGGCGCTCGCCGATCAGAAGGTCGCCGCTTCACTGGCTGGCGCCGCCCCGGAGAAGGTCATCGTCGTTCCGGGCCGGATGGTCAACATCGTCGTGTAGCAATCCTCAGCTACAAGTCTGCAAGTCCTCCACTTTGGGTATCTGCATGATGCCGGCATCGAACCGGACAGGACTGAGGTCACGTGAAACGAGTAGCTGCGACGTGCGCATGCGTACTGTTGATCGGAGCGACCGCAGGATGCGCTGAAGACCGCAACGACTCCGGAGGGCCGCAGACGCCGCACGGAGCCGCACCCGCCGGGGGCGAGGTTGTCAACACGACGCTGCGCGAATGGCTAATGACGGCTGACGTCAGCAAAGTTCGGGCCGGAGAGGTGAAGTTCGTCAGTGCGAACGTAGGCACGATCGTGCACGAGTTGGTCATCATCCGCACCGACATACCCGACGGACAGATCCCGATTGAGGGCACCAAGTTCAACGAGGAAGCGCCGGGTGTTTCATCGCCGGGTGAGATCTCCGAGTTCGGCGCCGACTTGGTCAAGGAAGCCGTGGTCACCCTCGAGCCTGGGCAGTATCAACTGGTCTGCAACATCGAGACGCACTATCAGCACGGCATGCACATACCGTTCGTCGTCACCTAAGCCGCCTCGGCAATACTGGCTCGATGCCCGAGCTGCACTACGCGACCGCGCACGAGGTTGTCGAGATGTTTCGCAACCGCGAGCTCTCCCCCATGGAGTACCTCGAGTGCCTCATCGAGCGGACCGAGACACATGATCCACAGATCAACTCGGTTGTCGATCGCCGCTACGACGAAGCGCGCGCTGAGGCACGGGCTTCCGAGCAGCGATATCTCGGCAAAGGTGACGCACCCCGGCCGTTGGAGGGCTTGTGCGTTGCTGCCAAGGAAGAGCAGCCGATGGCCGGTCGGTCGTGGCGGCAGGGATCGCTGGCGTTCGCCGACGAGATCGCCACGTACGACCATCCGATCATCGAGCGCATCCAGGCCGCCGGTGGCATCATCCACATTCGCACCGCTACTCCGGAGTTCAGCTGCGCCGGCTTCACGCACAGCAAGCTTTGGGGTGTGACCCGAAACCCTTGGAACACCGAGTTCGCACCCGGTGGGTCGTCGGGAGGATCGGCCGCCGCGCTGGCGGCTGGTTTCGCTCCACTGGCAACCGGCAGCGACATCGGCGGATCGATCCGCATCCCGGCATCGTTCTGCGGTGTGACCGGCTTCAAGCCTCCGTTCGGCCGCGTACCCGGGCTCGCGCCGTATCACCTCGACCAGTACTGCCATGACGGTCCGCTCGCACGAACCGTCGCGGACTGCGCGCTGCTCGAAAATGTGATCGCCGGTCCCCACTGGCGCGACAACGTCTCGCTACGCGACCCACCGCAGATTCCCCGAGAGGCGTCGGGTATAAGCGGTGTCCGAGTTGGCCTGTCGACGACACTCGGCGATTGGCCTGTCGATGCTGACGTCGCGGCCAACACGGGAAAGGTTGCGGAGGCCCTTCGTCACGCAGGCGCCATCGTCGAAGAGGTCACGCTGCCTTGGTCCATGGATCGTTTCTGGCAGGCGACCAGAGCCCACTTCGCGGCGATCTTCGGGTCGGGGATCGGTCACATCGAGGCCGAGCACGGCGACCTCCTGAACGACTACACCAGAGCCTTCGTAGCGACGATGGCACCTGAGATGACGTTCTACGAAGGGCTCGTCGAGGAGACGGCACTGTGGGACCCACTCGGCCGCCTGTTCGAGGACATCGACATCTTGCTATGCCCGACGATCGCGACCAGCGGCCTTCAGGCAGGCAACTCGTACGTGGACGAGCCCGTCGTCATCGACGGGCACACGGTCGCACACCACATCGTCGCGATGATGACTTTGCCGTTCAACCTCTTCAGCCGATGTCCCGTGTTGTCCGTCCCATCGGGACTGGCGTCGAACGGAGTGCCGACGGGAGTGCAGATCGTCGGCAGGACCTACGAGGACGTCAGCACCTTTCAGGTCGGAGCCGCAGTCGAGGCCGCCGGTTTCGGGTTCGGGTCTCCCAACTGGCGACCACCGCTCAACTCCTGAGTGGGTCGACCGGTACGGTGACCGACGATGCGCATCTACATCTCCGGTGTACAGCACGAGTCGAGCTCCTTCTCTCCGATCCCGACCTCGTACCGCTCCTTCGAGCAGTGGAACTGGTCGGCAGACAAGCCCTACGACAGCGACGGGTTCGGCTACGGCGAGGCGTGCCGTCTGTCCGAGGCAGCAAACCTCGAGGTCGCGCCCGGCCCCTTCTTCAATGCGGAGCCGAGCTCACCGGCAACCGCCGCGGCATGGCGCGACATCAGCGAGCAGATCCTCGAGGGCCTGCGCGCGGCGCTGCCCGTCGACATCGTTTTCCTGTGCCTTCACGGCGCGCAGATGGCCGAGGGAGTCGACGACTGCGAGGGTGAGCTCATCGCCGCAGCACGCAAGATCGTCGGACCCGAGATCGCTGTCGGCGTCCTTCTCGACCTGCACGCCAACGTGACGTCGGCCATGTGCGCAGACGCCGACCTGACGGTTTCGTGTCGCGAGTATCCGCACATCGATTACGCGCAGCGTGCGTGGGAGATGCTTCCGGTGCTGCGAAGCATCGCCAGAGGAATGCGCCCCGTCACCCGTGCACGTCGGATCCCGGCGTCAGGTGTGTTCCCGACCCCGGACGAGCCGATGAGATCCTTCGTCCTTCGGACGCGCAATGCGCAGAGCCGGCCCGGGGTCTTGATGGTGTCGGCGAATCACGGCTTCGAAGGATCCGATACACCGATGATGGGCGCGTCAGTCGTCGTGACAACCGACAACGACGAGGCGCTTGCCGACCTGGTGGCCGAGGAGGTGGCCAACGACTTCCTGTCGACGATCCTCGACAACAGCTGGAGTGGGCTCGGCGTCACGGAAGCGATCGACGAGGCGTTGCGACAACCGATCGGTCCGGTGATCATTGCCGACCGCAGTGACAACGCCGGTGCCGGCGCGGCCAGCGATTCGACATACATCCTCGCCGAGTTGATCGAACGCGACGTTCAAGACGCGACGCTCGGAATGATCTGGGATCCGATGGCCGTGCGCGTGTGCCACGACGCCGGCGTGGGTGCCAAGCTGCCGATGCGCATCGGCGGCAAGGCGGGGCGGCTGTCGGGCACACCGATCGATGCAACGGTCGAAGTGACATCGGCGCGCACGGATGCGATGCAAGCGCTCTTCGGTCAGGGTGAGCCTCGCGAGCCGCTCGGGAGATCCGCTGCCGTTCGCATCGGCGGGATCGAAGTCGTGTTGACGTCACGCCGTCAGCAGGTCTTCAGCCCGCATTGCTTCACCGAACACGGCATCGATCTGACGCGACGGCACATCGTGGTGGTCAAGAGCATGCAGCACTTCATGGGCGGCTTCGCCTCGATCGCAGCTTCGATCGTGCGATGCGACGGTCCGGGCAGCGCAACGCTCGACCTGAACATGATCCCATACCAACGCATCAAGCGGCCGATGCTGGGTCTGGATCCGGCTGCGATGATCGGCCTCGAGCCACTGCCGTGACAGCGGCCCGCCGCAACATCCGCCCCGTTTTGGCTGTTCAGCGGTAATATGTCCGACGGCGGTCTACGAACACGTACCCGCGGTCGAGTGCAGCGCTCTGAAGCGCACAGTGATTCCAGCGAGTTGTTGGTCTTTGCATCCACGGCCAACAACCCATAAAGGAATCCCCCACAATGACCACATCCACCTCGAGCAATCGCGGCGCGCGCCGTCGCAACGGCAGCCGGTACTCCGGCGCCGAACGCTCCACCCGAACTGCAGACCAGGCGTTCGCCAAACCTGCTCCGCCGGCGCCAACCACTGCGCCGACCCCGGCAATCGAGTACGACACCGACTTCGTTTCGCTCGGCGTTCCGGCTGCCCTGATCAAGGTGCTCGCCGACCGCGGTGTCGAGACCGCCTTCCCCATCCAATCGGCCACTCTTCCGGACTCGTTTGCGGGTCACGACGTGCTCGGCCGCGGCAAGACAGGAAGCGGCAAGACCATCGCCTTCGCCCTGCC
>JANMMQ010000549.1:0-2070 GCA_031373465.1 Ilumatobacteraceae bacterium
TGTCTGGCGTGGAGGCGCCCGTTCCTTCCGCCTCCACGGCCGGTTCATGCGGGAGCCTGTCAGGTCTACCGGGGGTTGCACCCGTCAGGTCAGTCGTCTTGCTCCTGCTCGCCGTCGTCGTTCTGGCCGACTTGATCCTGCTGGTTGTCGTGGTCGTCGTCGTCGTTCTGATCGACCTCGTCCTGCTCGTCATTCTCGTTGGCGTCGTCGTTCTGGCCGACCTGGTCTTGCTCGTCGGCTGCGGAGTCGGTGTTCTCCGTCTCCGTGGCGTCGTTGGTGTCGGGCGCGTCCGTGGCCTCGGTGGCATCCGGGACTTCCGTGGTGGAGGTGGTGGAGGTGGTGGACTCCACGACGACGACCTCAGTGGCCTTGATGGTTGCGGGCGCCACTGTAATGGTGGGCTTGACGACGGGGATCTCGACTTTGCCACCGTTGTTGGTGAAGGGCGTGGGCAGTGCGCCGGCGGCCGCAGCTGCGGTGCCCCCCGTGAGCACTGTGGCGATGATGGCCGCTGCGGCGCGGCGGGTCAGGCGGGTTCCGAACATGGTGATGCTCCTGTTGGGTTCGATGGGGGTTGTCGCAGCAGCTGCGAACTGCTGCACTGTCGCCGACATTCCGCTCAACTCGCCGGCTGTTGCCGGCTGATGAGCTGCCGCCAGGAGGTCGGCCACACCACGCAAGTGGTCTGGCACGTCGTCGCCCGGCACTCCGTCGAGCAGGCTTTCAGCCTGATCTGCGGAGAAGAAATGGTCGGTCACGGTGTAGAGATCGCCTGAGCGGACACCGGAATTACACCTGGCGGAAGAAATGTCGAATTTTCTGTTGAAGCATGCGTGGCCGAAAATCGGCTGGCTAGGCGTCGCAACGCGCGGTGCTGAGTCACCCGCACCCAGTTGGGTGTACGCCCCATTACTTCTGCCACGTGAGCTACATCGAGACCTCCTACCACCCGCAACAACAGGACTTCCGCCAGGTCGGCATTCAGTTCGCGAGCGATCAGGTCAATGGTCTCTTGGGCCGACTGCCGGTCGACGACGTGCTCGGCGGGGTCGTCCGCGAGCGGGGCATGCACGAGTTCGAGCGCGCCGGCAGGTTCCGTGCGACGTCGTGTTGCCATTCGACGGTGGTCGATGAGTCGGCGTCGGGCGATGGTGAAGGCCCAGGCCCGAAAGCCGGCAAGGTCTCCGTCGAAGTCCCGGACTCCCTTGGCCAGTGCCAACCACACCTCTGCGGCGAGGTCGTCGGCGAGGCGTGGCTCGGCACCGCGAAGAAACCGCAGCAGACGTGGCTGCAGGTCGACGAACAGCAGCTCGATCGCTCGGTCCTCGCCCCGCCGAGCTCCGGCGATGACATCGACAAACGAGTCGTCATCGAGCGCGAGTGGGTGCTGCACGACCTAAGTATCGGCATCGCGAGTCCAGGGATGAGCCCGCAGACTTCCAAGATTCACCCAAATTTGCCCCGACGCTCCGTCAGGTCGTGGGTACGAACGAATTACGGGTTCGACTCGGCGCTGACCATCCACGGCGTGCCGAAACGATCGACGCACATGCCGAACATCGGCGACCAAGAGGTCGGTGCAATCGGCAGCGTCACGTTCCCGCCTTCAGCCAGCGCGTTGAACGCCCGCTCCGCTTCGGCGACATCGGCAACCGCGTAGTTGACCTGCATGCCGTGAACCGGCCGAAGTTGTCGGTCGGATCGTCGGAGGCCATCAAGAGGCTGTCATCGAACTTCAACGCCGCATGCATGATCAGATCTCCCTGACCCTCGGGCACCGGCTGATCCGACGGCATGTCGTTCATTGTGATCAGTACGAGCTCGCCACCGAAGACCTCTTGGTAACGGGTGAAGGCTTCGCGGCAGTTCCCGCCGAAGAACAAGTATGGATATACGGCCATTGGTTCCTCCGAACGGTCAATTCGTGAACCAAAGTCTTGCCACTGCTGCCGCACCGCGCCAGTCCAAGCCGCGTGAGAACCGCAACTACGATCCATCCAGGTGACTGTCCATTCGATCCTGCCTCCATCCCTCACAAAGGCAGTCGACGACGTCCTGAGCCGCGCTGGT
>JANMMQ010000420.1:0-3187 GCA_031373465.1 Ilumatobacteraceae bacterium
AGCGAAGCGATCACCAGCACCGTCACCGTCTTGGTGATCGCATGTCCCCACGCGCTCGGTCTGGCCATCCCGCTAGTCATCTCCCTTTCCACCGCGCTTGCCGCCCGTAACGGCATCCTCGTCAAGGACCGGCTCGCACTCGAACGGATGCGAACCATCACGGCCGTCCTGTTCGACAAGACCGGCACCCTGACCGAGGGACGACACGTTGTCACCGGAGTCGTCGGCGCCGGCATCGACGACGACCAAGTACTCCGCCTCGCCGGCGGAGTCGAGACGGACAGCGAGCACCCCCTCGCCCGAGCGATCGTCGCCGCGGCACGCGCACGCGGCAACGTTGCAGCGGCATCCGACTTCGCCGCGATCACCGGCCGGGGCGTCGAAGCCTCGATCGATGGTCACCGGTACGCCGTCGGCGGGCCGGTGCTCCTGCGCGAACGGAGCCTCGTCGTCCCCGAGCCGCTCCGCCCCGAAATCGATGCCTGGACCGCACGAGGCGCCGCGGTCCTGCACCTCGTCCGCGACGACGAGATCATCGGCGCGCTCGCGTTGGAGGACAAGATCCGGCCCGAAGCCCGCCAAGCAGTCATCGACCTCCACGCCATCGGCATCGAACGCGTCGTGATGATCACCGGCGACGCAGAACAAGTTGCCAACGCCGTCGCCGCCGAACTCGGGATCGACGAAGTGTTCGCCGAGGTGCTGCCCGAGGACAACCAGAACAAGGTCGCCGAGCTGCAAGCCCGCGGCCTCAAGGTGGCCATGGTTGGCGACGGCGTCAACGACGCCCCCGCGCTGGCACGCGCGGACGTCGGCCTCGCTATCGGTGCGGGCACCGACGTGGCGATCGAGTCAGCCGGCGTGGTGCTCGCCGGCAACGACCCTCGCTCGGTCACCGCTGTGATCCGACTGTCGAAGGCTTCGTATCGCAAGATGCGTCAGAACCTCGCCTGGGCCGCTGGCTACAACGTCGTCGCGATTCCTCTCGCTGGGGGCGCGCTGGGATGGGTGGGCATCACGCTCGCACCGGCGGTCGGCGCGATCATGATGAGCCTGTCCACGATCGTTGTCGCGCTGAACGCTCAGCTCCTTCGACGCGTCGACCTATCAGCTGGCTCGGGCTCGATCGGCAGCACCAATCGGGCCGGTAACGCTCACGCCCGGAACATGTGACACATAGTCACGTCGACGCTCCAAGAGATCTGACTCGACAGGGCCGCTTCGGGCGGGTGCTGTAACGTCGTTGTCCACTGCGCAAGCTTGCTCTGGTCGTCGTTGCGTTGGTGGGCCTCGTGGTTCTACCGATGCGGGCACCAATGGGCGAGATGACCCGAATGGCCGGAATGGCCGGGATCGATCATCCGACTGACACGGCTTGTGGCACCGTCAGCTGTCCGTCGATGCCGTTACCAACGAGTTGCGTGACGGTGTGCATAGCGGTCGTGGCACTTCTCGGCGGCGTCGCCGTCACGAGACGCTCCCTGGTTTCTCGTCGAGTTCGTGTTTCATCGTCGCCGTTTGTCAATCAATTGGCCGGCTCATCGATCTTTCGCCCTCCTCGCCTGGTCTGAAGGCGCTCACGCGCTATTTGTCGCCCCGTCCCTCTGGGACGCCTGGGCGAGGAAGACCAGAAATCGAGTCTTGCTGACTCGCTCAAGTCGAGGAGAATAACGATGACTTTTCTTGTGTCCCTGCTCCCGGTAGCAGGTTGTGGGTTGATGATGTGGTTCTGCATGCGCGGGATGCGCCGCGGGAAGTGCAGCACATCGGAGACCACCCCAACGGTAGAGGTCGACGAGTTGAGAGCCGAGGTGGCTCGCCTGCGTTCGCAGTTGAACGCGCGGCCGGATGCCTTAGTTCAGCGTTCGCTCGACCGTTGACCCGGCGCGCCGGGTGGGAGGCGGTTCAACGCGATCTACCCTCACCCGGCTCCGCCTCCGCTTTCACGTGTGACGTGGTGTCGCGCCTCAAGCTCTGAGGAGCCCGAATTGATGTACGTAATGGCCCAAATCGCGCCGGTCGCGGGATGCGCGTTGATGATGGTGGTCTTCCTCGCTTCGATGGGCGGGGCCGGCGCATGGAAGCGAAGGCGTGCGCGCCTTGCTCCAGGTGGCGAGCGAGTGGTCGATCCTGTCGACGGGTTGCGACGCGAGGTCGAGTCACTGAAGGAAGCTCTCGAAGCGCGTGACCGCACGGGTTCACAATCGTGAACCGGCCGACGAGGCTTCGACTCCGAAGGCTGGCGGTCGCCGACGACGACGACGGAACGACGTGGGATCGTCCCTGACGGGCCGCCTTGGTCGGGCCGGGCTCGCGCCGATCGCGGTCATGCTTGCGGTGGCGTTCTCCGCTGCAGGCGCCGAGGCCCACACCTTCCTGGTTCGCTCTTCGCCGGAGGCTGGAGCGCGTCTGCGAACGTCGCCGGACGAGGTCGTGTTGGACTTCACCGAGGCGATCGCTTCGGGATCGACGATCGATGTTCACGACGACCGCGAACAGCGGGTTGATGTGCTGTCGGTCGGGACAGATGTCGATCGGACTCGCCTTCGCGCCAGCCTGCCCACACTCGACGAGGGCGTCTACCAAGTGACCTGGCGGGTGGTCGCCGACGACGGTCACACCACCGAGGGAGAGTTCGTGTTCGGCGTCGGTGTTTCGGTCCCGCCGGGGGCGACGGTCACCAGTCGGCCGGGCACGGCACGGATTCTCTGGGTGGATGCTTTAGCGACTCTCGGGTTGCTCGGCGGTGTCGCGGTCGCGTTCGGTGGTCTGCTCAGCGAGCGTTTCATCTGGACTACGGGCCAACCGGTCGCTCGCCGCGGGCCTGTCACTGGAGCTGTTGTCCTCGCGCTGGTGGGCGCGTTGGCCGGCGTCGCACTCGCCATTCGGCGCGCCGGGGCATTGGGCCAGCCTGGCCGGTGGGCCGACGTGCTGACGTCTCGTGCAGATCGCGCCGACGTTGCCACCCTCGTGTTCCTGTCGCTCGCGCTGCTGCTCGTTCAACGCCAGCGCACGCGGATGGTAGCCCTGCTGCCGTTGGCGGGCGCGATCGTCATGGTCGCTGTTCGCGGGCATGCTCCCGAGTCGAATGCGAGGTGGGCAACACCTGCGGCGGCGGTACACATTCTCGCCGCCGGCGCGTGGGTTGGTGCGCTCGCGCATCTGGCGTTGATCGCGCGAGCCAACG
>JANMMQ010000581.1:0-7971 GCA_031373465.1 Ilumatobacteraceae bacterium
GTAAGGACGACCAAGGTAAGGACGACCAAGGTAAGGACGACCAAGGTAAGGACGACCAAGGTAAGGACGACCAAGGTAAGGACGACCAAGGTAAGGACGACGAGGGCAAGGACGACGAGGGCAACGAGGATGAAGGCAACGAGAACGAGGACTGCCCCCCGGTCATTGCGCCCGGCCTCACCTTGATCAAGCACGTTGTCACGGACAACGGCGGCAATGAGATCGTCAGCGATTTCCCGCTGAAGGTCAACGGTGCAGTCGTCACTTCCGGAACTGCTACTTCGTTCACTGCCGGAGAGCCGCTGGCAATCACTGAGACTCAGAAGTCCGGGTACGCCGCTACGAACATCACGTGTGTCAGTTCAGTCGCCGCTTCGGCGAACAACTTCTCGGCTACTCCTTCAGCGGCAACGTTGCGAACGGTCACGTTGGCGGCTGGTGAATCAGTGGTGTGCACGATCACCAATGACGACATCGCCCCGACTGTCACCGTTCACAAGGTGGTCGTCGGCGGCGCCAGGTCGGCCCCCAGCTTTCAGATGACGGTCAACGGAACCAACGTCGCTCAGGACACTGCAATCGCGGTGTCCGCCAACTTGCCGATCGCAGTCTCCGAAGTTGCTGACCCCAACTACGTCAAGTCAGTGGTCTGCGCCGACACCTTCACCAACCACCCTGTCGTCAATCCTCCCGTTCTCGACGAGGGACAGAATGTTCTCTGCGTCGTCACCAACGCCTTCCAGCCTCCGGCGGTGCCGACGATCACCGTGGTCAAGAACCTGATCACCAACTCGGGTGGCACCCTCGCCAAGGGTGACTTCAACTTGAAGATCGACAATGCCATCGTGGCGCAGGACACCCCCATCACGGTGACTTCAGGTGTGGCGCACACCGTTTCCGAAGAACCCAAGCCGGGTTACGCGCAAACCGGGATCGTCTGCGTCGACTCCGCGACCCAAGCCACGGTTGGTCAAGCAGGAAGCGTCACCCTCACTGCAACCCAACATGTGGTGTGCACCGTTACCAACGACGACATCCCGGCGGGGTTGACCGTGGTGAAGCAATTGATCCTGAACAACGGTGGGCAGGCCGACCCCGCGAGCTTCCAGCTAAAGGTCGACAACATCAACGCGCCGCAAGGCGTGCGACAATCAGTCACCGCAGGCTTGCACACCATTACTGAGGTCCCGGTCGCCGGTTGGGTCATGACCGCTATCAACTGCACGGACGACGATCCCCTCGCACATGCGCCTGTCAGCTACATCCCCAACGTCGGGATCACGTTGGCACTCGGTCAGCATGTCACCTGCATCGTGTTCAACGACGACCTCCCGGTCGACCTCGTGATCACGAAGAGCGATGATGGTCAGATCAAGGTGGCCGGCGGAGCTCCCTTCAACTACACCATCACTGTCGACAACCTCGGACCCCGCGACGTCACGACCGGCGCAGCGGTCACGGTCACCGATCAGCTTCCGGCCGGTCTTCACTTCGTACTTCCCCTGCCGGCCGGCTGCACGGCAGCGGGTCAGACGCTGACCTGTTCCCTCTTGGCTGCCGACCTGCAGGTCACCGACCCACCTGTCGTGATCGTGGTCACCGTCGCCGCCGATGCAGATGCTGCCAGTGGCACGTACATCAACAAGGCGTTCGTCGACACGGCGGACGATCATCCAGGCGTAACAGTGTGCGGTTCGAACAACAGCGTCGCTTGCGAGAACACCGACGTGAGGCGCGAGTCCTCCGTGGCGATCACCAAGGACGACGGCATCGTTTCGATCCACCCAGGCGGTACCTTCACGTACACCCTCACGGCAACCAACACGGGCCTGTCAACAATCTCCGGTCTACATGTGACGGATGATCTTCCCGTCGGGCTCTCGTTGGTTTCGGTGGCGCCGGTCAGCGCCGCTGCGCCGTGGAGCTGCAACGCTGTCGATCCAGTGGAGTGCACCTACGTCGGGACGCTGCAGCCCAGTGCCAGCGCGCCGCCGATCACTATCACGGTCACGCTCGCTGCTGGTTACCTCCTGAGCACCGTGGTCAACCGGACCGACGTGACTGCTGTCGTCAATCCGCTCGTGCCGCCCGCAACGCCGGGAGCGGTTGTGACGGGCACCGCCACGGAGACCACCCCCGTCGTGCGGACTGCCGACCTAGGGATCACCAAGGCGCCATCGCAGCTGGCAACAACGCCGGGCGGCACCTTCAACTGGTTGCTGACCATCATCAACAATGGTCCCGAGACGGCTACCAATGTCATGGTCGACGACACCCTCCCGGTTCAGTTCACAGTGACGGGCACAGTCACAGCGACGGGTGGGTTCACCTGTACCCAAACCGTCACCACGGTTCATTGCACGGCGATCAGCTTGGCCAATGGAGCCAGTGGTGTGATCACCATCCCGGTGACAACCGCTGCGAACGCAGTTGGCCCTACGCTCACCAACACTGCGGTGGTCACGTCGGATACTCCAGATGCCGGCCCGACGCCCAACACGAGCACCGGCACGATCGGCGCACCGGTACCAGGAGTGGCGAGCGAACCTCCGGTCCCACCGGCAGCGATCCCACCAGCGGTGGCACCGGCAGTGATCCCACCTGCGGTGTCCCCGGCGGCCCCGGCGGCCAGCTCGCCTCCGGTGCCCGCAGCCAATCCTCCTGTCGTGACGCCACAGCTGCCGCGCACGGGCAACCGCTCGTTGGCTGGGCCGCTGGACCTTGCAACCCTGCTGCTCGTGTCGGGCATCCTCGCCGTCACGATTGCTCGTCGTCGCCGCTCGCTACTGACCTAACAGATGTCAGCGTGACGTTGTCCGCCTGTCAGGGACGGTAGGTGGACAACGTCATTGCTGCGCAAGGTACAGCTCCAGAGGTTTCGCTAACGTGCCCGTGGGGGTTACGACATGAGCGACAACCACAACACCATCGACGACCTGATGCTGGAGAACCGAAAGTTCCCGCCATCCGACGACTTCAAGCGCCAAGCGCTCATCACCGACACGTCGTTGTACGACGAGGCCAACGAGGACTATCAGGGCTTCTGGGCCCGCCAGGCGGATGATCTGCTGACGTGGGCCACTGACTGGAAGACGATCTGTGAGTGGGACCTGCCGTTTGCGAAGTGGTTCGTCGGTGGGCAGCTCAATGTCAGCTACAACTGCCTCGACCGGCACGTAGAGGCCGGCAACGGAGACAAGGTTGCCTTCTACTGGGAGGGCGAGCCCGGCGACAGCAGAGTGCTGACGTACGCCGATCTGCTCGATGAAGTACAGCGATTCGCGAATGCACTGAAGCAACTGGGTGTCCAGCGCGGCGACCGGATCAACATCTACCTCCCGATGATCCCAGAAGCCGCCATTTCGATGCTGGCGTGTGCGCGCATCGGCGCCGCGCACAGCGTCGTCTTCGGCGGATTCAGCGCCCAGTCATTGTCGGACCGCATCAACGATGCCGAGGCGAAGGTGCTCATCACCGCCGACGGCGGCTACCGGCGTGGCGAGGTGTTCCCACTCAAGGCTGCGGCCGACGAGGCGATAGCCACCACACCGACCATCGAGCACGTCGTGGTGGTACGCCGTGGCGGGAACGACGTCGACATGGTGGCGGGCCGCGACCTCTGGTACCACGACCTGATCTACGCGGCGGAAGCAACGTGCCCGGCCGAACCGATGGACAGCGAGCAGCTCCTCTTCTTGCTGTACACGAGCGGAACCACCGGCAAGCCAAAAGGCATCATGCACACGAGTGGCGGCTACCTCACTCACGCCGCCTTTACCCACAAGTTCGTGTTCGATCTGCACCCTGAGTCCGACGTCTTCTGGTGCACCGCCGATGTCGGCTGGGTGACCGGCCACAGCTACATCGTGTACGGGCCGCTGGCCAATGGCGCGACCAGCGTGATGTACGAAGGCGTGCCCAACTTCCCTGCCAACGACCGGCTGTGGGCCATCGTCGAGAAGTACAAGGTCACGAAGTTCTACACGGCGCCCACCGCCATCCGCACGTTTATGAAGTGGGGAGCGCAAGAGCCGGCCAAGCACGATCTGTCCTCGTTGCGGGTGCTCGGCTCAGTGGGCGAGCCGATCAACCCCGAGGCGTGGATGTGGTATCGCGAAAACATCGGTGGTGGCAAGTGCCCGGTGGTCGACACGTGGTGGCAGACCGAGACCGGCGGGATCATGATCACTCCCCTGCCCGGGGCCACGACGACCAAGCCCGGCTCGGCAACCTTTCCACTGCCCGGGATCGCCGCCGAGGTCATCGACGACGCTGGTCGGCGCGTCGAGGTCGGTGGTGGTTACCTGACCTTGACCCAGCCGTGGCCCGGAATGTTGCGAGGCATCTGGGGCGATACGCAGCGCTACATCGATACCTATTGGAGCCGCTTCGAAGGGCGCTACTTCGCGGGCGACGGCTGCAAGCTCGACGATGAGGGCTATTTCTGGCTGCTGGGACGAGTCGACGATGTCATGAACGTCAGCGGCCATCGCATCTCCACGACGGAGGTCGAATCGGCACTGGTCTCACATCCAGCGGTTGCCGAGGCTGCTGTGGTCGGCGCGCTCGACGACACGACGGGTCAGGCGATCATCGCCTACGTCACCTTGCGCGGCGGCAGCGAAGTCGACATCACCGAGCTCCGCAACCATGTGGCTACCGAGATCGGCGCGATCGCCAAGCCGAAGATGATCTATTTCACTCCTGACCTGCCCAAGACGCGCAGCGGCAAGATCATGCGCCGCTTGCTGCGCGACGTCGCCGAGGGGCGCAACCTCGGTGATACCACCACACTTGCCGACGCCTCGATCGTCGGCGAACTGCAGCGCCGAGCCGCCGAGACCGCAGAAGACTGACTCGCGATGTTGGCCCGCGCTTAGCGCGCGGTCAGTTGTTCAGGGCATACCCGGCTCTCAGACTCAAGAACACGTGGTTCGGTGCCGATACACGGTAGGTGACGGACGAGGAGTTGGCTGGTCAGCCTGGTGGCGTGGCGACGCGCCCCGACGACGAACCTGATGCTGATGGCAGGGAACATGTGTTTTCGCCGAAGGACTTCCGTCTCAACCTGAACACTCGGACGGTGGTCGACGAGGACAACCCGCCGCCGGATGCATCGACTCTGCCCAATCTCGACAACCCGGCGATTCGTACGTTGACCTGGGAACTCGTGGTACCTGACCGGCCGGCGTCGTCCGCGCCGAGAGCGGCAACTCCCGTCCCGTTGCCGCCGCCGAGTCGGGTCCCACCCCCACCTGTACAACCGTCGCCCCCCCTTCAACCGCCGCCAGTCGTAGCATCCTCGACGCTCGAAGCCGAGGAAGTCGAGGGTGATTTCGAAGGCAATCAGGGTGAAGGTCACGTGGAGGATGATGCGGTAGCAGGCGATGAGTTCGCAGTTGTGGAGATCGAAGCGGAGCTTCCAGAGGACCTTTCTGGCGACGGCCATGAACTGGTCGACGAGGCGGTTGTGTCTTCCGTGGTCGTAGCTGCAGCGTCAGTCGCTCAACCACTCGCTCGACAGGTCGCTCAGCAAGAGGTGAACCGGCTCGCGTTGGTGCCTGACCTGATCGATGACGACTCACCCATCGAATTGCCACCGATCACGCCGTCCGGTCCCGTCGTGGCCCACGTGCACAGCGTGTATGCGCCGGTCCTGGCCGAAACGCTGCACATCCCGCCGCCGCAACGGCAGGCGGTTGCTCCGGTCCCCATTCAGCCTGCTGAAACGAAGCGGAAGCGCAAGTCAGGCAACAAGCGCAAGGGGCACCTGCTTCGGACGTTCATGACCTTGGTGGTCTTGTTCGGACTGTTGGGGGGAGGAGCCTTCGCCGCGAAGAAGTACCTCCTGCAGCCGAAGCCCGAGTGGTCCGCAGAGATCAAACCGCTTGCGGATGAGGTCGCGCGTACTCGCGATCTGCCGTTCAAGGTCTCCGTCGCTGTCACCGAGCTACCGGTCGACCAGTACGCGAGGCGGTTGGCCGGCTCGATCATCGGTCCCGGTGCCGAGCCTGCACCGACATGGCGCGCACTCGGCCTGCTGAACGGCGAGCTCGATCTCGACGTCGTCGGTCGGCAGGCGATGAACGACTCGCCCGCCTTTTACGATCCGTCCACGAAGACGATCGTCGTTGCGGACGATCTGAAGTCCTACGAGCACCTCTATCGCTTTGCGCTTCGCCGAGCACTGACGACAGCACTGCTCGACCAGCAATACGACTGGAGCACACGCGTCGCTTCTTCGTCTCCGGCAACGGCGTTGGGCATCAGGTCGACCATCGACGGCGACGCGTTGGCGATCGCCAACTTGCTTGCGGCAAGCGATGCCCCCGATCAGCTGGCCCCCGAATTGTTCTCCTTCGTCCAAGGGCACGGAAGCACGCCGGCGCCATCTCAGTATGCGGCGACTCTCGCCGGCCGCAGCGGAGTGGCCATGCGTCCGACGATCACGTCGATGGGCAACGACCCTGTGGCACTCGCAACCCTCGAGCAGTCCACGCCGGGCAGCGATGGGTTCCTCAATGCCGGCCGAGCCGCGCCGCCGACGGCTGCATCGGCCGACACGCAGGGAATGATGTTCTGGTACTACGTGCTTGCCAGTCGCATCGACGACGGCCTCGCATGGTCCGCTGCTTCGCAATGGACGGGCGACGCGATCGCGACCAGCCCGTCCGCCACCGAGGGGTCGACGAGCCAGTGCGTCGATGCAACTGTCGCCGCCGCTGACGCGGACGGTGCAGCGGTTCTCCTCACGGCCTTGCAGTCGTGGGCAGCAGCAGCTCCGGCCGAGTCGACGACTTCCGTCAGCCCCGCCGACGGCAACCAGGTGACGCTCCGAGCCTGTGACCCGGGCGCGGCGCTGACAGCATCGATTCCCGTGAAGGTGCCTGTCGTCTTCGGAGGCGCCGGCGTAGAGCGTGCCCTTGTGCAGGCAGCGCAGAGCGCAGCGGACGGAGCCACGATCGACGCGGTGTGCCTCATATCGGCTGCGCGGGCGCGGGGCACAGCGCTGAGCTCGCCTGCGGACGATGCCCCGGTTTTCGCTGTCGACTGGCACGCGGCGTACGTCACCGCCAACCTGGATCTGGCAAGCGGCTGCGTACCTGCTACGGGCTGACCGCGGCCTAGTCGCGGAAGTTCTGGAACTGCAGCGGAATCCCGAGGTCGGCGCCCTTCAGGGTCGAGATGATCGTTTGCAGGTCGTCACGTTTCTTGCCGGTGACCCGCACCGTCTCGCCTTGGGTCTGGCTGCTGATCCCTTTCGGGCCCTTCTCTTTGATCATCTTGTTGATCTCACGGGCCTTGTCGGACGAGATGCCAACCTTGACGGTGAGAACCTGGCGAACACTGTTGTGGGTGGCCTCTTCGATCTTGCCGTAGTCGAGGCCCTTCAATGACACTCCGCGCTTGACCAGCTTCTCTTCGATGACCGTTCGCAACGCGGTGAGGCGGTCTTCGCTGGATGTGCGCAGGGTCAGCACGAGCTCGCTCTGTTCGATCGACGAGTCGGTGTTCTTGAAGTCGTAACGCGTCGCGATTTCTCGCTGCGCTTGGTCGATGGCGTTTCGCATTTCCTGCCGATCGACCTCGGACACAACATCAAAGCTGGGCATGTCGTGAGACTAGTTGCGCCGCTAACCTCATTTCCTCTGATGGTTCCCTCAGATGGGTCGGTACCCGAGTGGCCAAAGGGGGTTGACTGTAAATCAACTGGCATAGTCCTACGGAGGTTCGAATCCTTCCCGGCCCACCCTTGGTGATCGCCAGGCTCCACCGGGGCCTGGCGATTCTGATTTTTCGACTGACCACTCCCGAACGACCGCTCCCCAACGACCACTCCCGAACGACCACTCATGATCCTGATCGACGCCGAACGACTCGCCGCCAGCCGGCCCAACCGTCCTCTCTTTGCCGACGTCTCGGTCACGATCAGCGATGGCGACAGGCTGGGGGTCGTCGGTCTCAACGGTT